>NZ_JBHGAQ010000010.1:0-172113 GCF_042610505.1 Chryseobacterium sp. sg2396
TGAAGTGGTTTTATCGATGCTGATCTTATTATCCGCAGATCCCTGGATCAGTTCGATGAACGTGGTCGGATCTCCCGTGTAGTCGGTATAGTTCGATGCTGCTGACACATTCGTCATTACAGGTTTGCCATTAGGCGTAACGGTTACTTTTGAAATGTAATTCGCACTTGCCGTCGTAGCCTGCATTTGGCAATACACTACCGTTGGTGTTGTGAAATAATAAGGAAGTGTATATGTGCCCGGCGTTCCGCTGCATACGTTAGCTACCTGCATCTCATACGGTGTCAACTCCAACAGACCTGTTAAGGTAATGGTATTCGTATTGGAAGTTACCGTTGTCCAGCTCGGAATACCCACTTTTCTATATCGAAGGATATACGTCGCACCCGGGAATGGATCCCAAACCACTATCGCCGTTGTCGGTGTAAGATTGGTGATGGTTAATCCCGGAGGAGGCAATTCACATGTTCTTTGTGTTGTAAATACTTTAGGGTTAGACCAGGTATTTACCGTTGTTTCCCCGTTACAGATATTCGCAACCTGTACCTCATAAGTTGTATACGGGCTTAAACCAGTTAGCGTATACGTATTTAAAGGAGCTGCAGTAACATTTATTGTTGTCCACAGGGATGTTCCTGTAACTCTGTATCGAACCACATAGGTTGCACTTGGTACAACCGGTGCCCATGTTACAACCGCAGAGTTTGTGGTAACGTTGCTTACAGTTACAGCCGGTGGTGTAGGATCACATCTTGTTGTGAATGTCTGCGATGGCGTGTATGTTCCTGCAGTCGTTCCGCAAGTTGCTGCCATTTGTACTTCATAGGTTGTAGCCGGAGTTAACCCGGTTAAAGCCAACGGCGGATTACCGTTCAATGTTGAAACGACAACTTCCGTCCATGTCGAAGTACCCTGAACTCTATATCTCACGATAAACGTAAGACCTCCTGTCGGTACTGTCCATGTTACGTTTGCGGAAGTATGCGTAATGGTATTAAATGAGATATTTGTAGGTGCTGTTGTAGAGCAAGGTCTCAATTTTACCGCATAATCTTCAACTTCCCCATTCACTGCATTCTGACACATCACCGGTGCGCTTGAGCGTTTCAATACAACTCTCATGGTTGTTGTAAGCGGACCGTTATATGCTGTTGAAGGTACATTGAATAATGCCGTTACAGGAGTTGTAGGACTTGCTGCAGAATTCATAATCTGTTCTGTAGATTCAAATACTCCATTTCTGTTAAAGTCGATCCACGCAGATACAGCATCACTCTGCCCGCCTCCTTTAGCTACTGAAATCTTATTTCCGTTAGAACCAATCTCAAGATTGATCAGGGTAGCCGGAGTTGTGTAACTGATATAATTGGTCTGTACTGAGGTATTACTCATCGGAGGAATACCTGGGTTAACGGAAGTCATGGTAACATTTGAAATGTAATCCGTAGTTCCCGTACCTGTCATATTACAGTAGATAATCGGTGTTGTGGTAAATGGTACCGATGTAGACCAAGGGCCCTGTGTTCCTCCACAAATGGTAGAAACCTGAACCTCATAAGCGGTCTGCTCCGTAAGACCTGGAATATTAAAGGTATTACCTGCAATTACAGTAGAAGTAGTCCATGTACCTACAGGGTTTGTGGTTCTCCATCTTACCTGATAAGTCGCTCCTGTAGAAGAGATCCATGATACGGTAGCGGTGGTTGCTGCAATATTTGTTACAGTGATTCCTGTAGGAGCCGCTGTAGTACATGGCTGGATGTCTATAAATTTCACCTGGTAATCTTCAACTTCCCCATCACTTGTAAGTGGTGAGCATGCATTGGCTGGTGTAAGGTAATATACGATCACACGCATTTTCACTTTGTTCGTACCGCTGTATGCCCATGCCGGCACCGCAAATGTAGCTGTAACCGGAGTTGTAGAAGAATATCCTAAGTTCATAATTCGCTCACCTCCGCCTGTACCGATTGGGTTGTTATCGAATACACCGTCACCATTTAGATCAAGCCATGCATAAGTGGAATAGGTACCTGATAAAATCGTACGTCCTACGGATAATACGTTACCTGTGGAGCTACGTGCCAGTGTAATGATCTTTGTAGCATCGTTGGAGTAATCCGTATAAGTACTTGAACCGGAGTTATTCGACATCATCGGTGTATTGGTACCCGTTACCGTAACATTATTAATAAAACCGTTGGTTACACTTGTTGTGGTAGGAGTACAATAAGTTGAAGCCGGAGTCGTAAAGTTTACGGATCCTGACCAAGCTCCTGTAGTACCGCCACAGATCGTTGCCACCTGCACTTCATACGTCGTAGAAGCATTTAAGTTCTGAATCGTGTAAGGATTTGTAGCAGGGTTAATAACCGTCCAGGTACCTGTACCTGTTCTATATCTCAATGTATAGGTAGCACCTGTCGCACTGATCCAGGAAACCAAAGCCGTAGAAGCGGTAACATTGGTTACAGCAATTGGCGATGGAGGAGCAGTAGTACAAGGCGCAAGGTCAATAATCTTCACTGCATAATCTTCAATCTCCCCATTGGCTACAGTAGCACAAGGGTCTGAGATCGTAGCGGTAGAGAAGATTACTCTCATTCTAAGCGTTAATGGCCCGTTATAAGAAGTTGTAGGAACCGTAAACGTTGAAGTGATAGGAGTTGTCGTATTTGCTGTTGTACTGATCACTCTTTCAGAGGCTTCAAAAATACCGTTTCTGTTAAAATCGATCCAGGCTCCTACTGCAAGTGAAGACGTGGTAGTCGTTAACCAGGATTTAGAAACAGAAATACCGTTATTGGTGGAGTTACGAACCAAAGTAATCAATTTGGTAGGATCTGCAGAATAATTGGTATAAGTATTTGCTCCTGAATTGTTACTCATCACATAAGAGTTCGTCGGGCTCACCATTACGTTAGAAATATACCCGTTTGTATTGTTGGTCGAAGTGATTGTACAATAAGTAACCGCCGGAGTAGTAAACTGATATGGTGTAGTATACGCACCCGTTGTACCTGAACAAACATAGGCTACCTGAACTTCATATTGAGTGGATTCAGTTAAACCACTAATAGTATAAGCATTTGTTGTTAAAGGAACTGTAGTCCAAGCTGTAGAACCTACAGGTCTGTATTGTAATACATAAGTAGCTCCTGTAGCAGGATCCCACGTTGCATATGCAGAAGTCGCAGTAATATTTGTTACAGAAAGATTTAAAGGAGCATTACTAGTACATGCAATAGGCTGTATTAATTTTACAGCATAATCTTCAACTTCACCGTATGTATAACTTGTACACATTACCGGAGAAGAACTAAACTGTAATGCAACTCTCATTTTTGTGGTTGCCGGTCCGTTGTAAGCAGTAGCAGGAACATTGAACGTAGCCGAAACAGGAGTGGTAGTACTTGCCGCAGAATTCATTACCTGCTCAGTAGCTTCAAAAACTCCGTTTCTATTAAAGTCGATCCAAACACCAACAGCCTCACTAAATACGGTTCCTGTCCAGGATTTACCAACTGAAACAGTATTTCCTGTAGAACCAATCACTAAATTTACCAATGCACTTGGCGTAGTAGAGTAGTCTGTATAAGTAGCACCCGCAGAGTTGTTACTCATTACACCAGCTCCTACCGGAGTTACGGTAACATTAGAAATATATTCTTCTGTTGGGTTACTAGATGTCATTGTACAGTAGGTAAGACCTAGAGTGGTAAAGTTCGTAGATGCAGAGAACGGTCCCTGAACACCTGAACAAACCGTAGATACCTGAACTTCATACTGAATACCATCACTTAAACCGGTAAGGTTAACAGAGTTTGTTGTACTGTTAACTGTAATCCAAGTTGCACTTCCAACAGGACGGTACTGAACCACATAAGTTGAATTTGCCGTAGCCGCCCAAGTTACAGTAGCTGTAGTTTGAGTTATTGCAGAAACAACAATACCTGTTGGAGCAGCACCTGTACAATTCAACAAAGAAGTGATCGTAGCACTTCCGATTGCATAGAATACGTTTCCTATTGAGCTTACCCTTATTTTAACAGTACCTCCGACAGTAAGACCAGTTAAATTTAAAACCTCACTTCCGTCATTAGCTGTAGAAGCAGAAGCTACCGTCCAGGTTACACCATTATCAGTAGTATAATCAATTTTAACGTTTGCAACATTATAAGGAGCTGCCGTTGTATTTACCACATCCCAGGTTACATTGGTCGGACCATTGCTGTATGCGGTAGTGGTAGTTACTTTAAACGGACCATCATTTCCGACAATAATCTGCTGGTTGGCAAATTGGGTCTGCTGCTGCGCAGGATCAGGATTATTATCCCTCACCGTCACCCTGAAGTTGGTAGTTCTCGCTACCGTGGAAACAGATTCCCATCCATTATTTGAGTTATTTAAAACCCCTGCCAATACTGAAGATAGCTTAGGGAAATATCTAGTAGGGCTTGTGGTAGGGTTAAATGACCTAAACGAGGCACCTGAAGTTGTGGTACCTAAATTATTTTTATTAATGGTAACGCTTGCATTATCCATTTCCTCCCAACAGTACGTTATCGGATCATTTTCAGGATCCGTTGCAGAAGCTGTTAGGGCGAAAGCCGTTCCTTTAGGAATATTGTAGGTGGATAAAGCAGCAATAACCGGCGGATTGTTGCTGATGCTTGTTTCAACATCACAGGTCTTACTTATCAGGTTTGCCTGAACCTGACCGATAGTAGCTGCATGGAAGTAAGGATCCGAGTGTGCCTGTACATCGGTATTGGCTCCGGTAATCCCCGCATATCCCATAATGGTTGAACCAGAACCCGGCTCAACATTCACCCCTGTACCTTCAAGAGCGTGGGAGAAGGTATGGTTTCCTCCAAGCTGGTGTCCCATTTCGTGGGCAACATAATCAATATCAAAATTATCTCCTTGCGGAATACCATCTGCCGGAGAAGTAAATCCTGAACCTTTACCTTTAGGCACAGAAGATGTTGGGTCTACACAAACGCAGCCAATACATCCTGCATTACCACCGCCACCGGAAGCACCAAATAAGTGACCGATGTCGTAGTTGGCATTACCAACATTTGCTGTTAGAGTTTGCTGTAATTCTGTGTTCCATGCTCCAGCAACCCCTGCCGCCGCAGCTGAATAAGGGTCAGTCGCGGGATTTGTGTAAATTACTCCCGGGAAATTTTGTAAATTCAAGTGTAAAGCAAAATCTTTTTCGAATACACCGTTTACCCTGGTCATGGTTGCATTAATCGCAATTAAAGCATTTGCAACAGTTCCCCCAAAATATTGAGTATATTCTCCTGTTACAGACATTGCCAACCTCATCGTTCTGTATTTCTTATCAGAAGATTTGGCAAAGTTCATCGGCTGATTTGCAAATGTCTTTCCTGCTTTATAAAGATTTGCTATCTCTTGTTTAGATAGTTTATCTTCATTCATAGAACAAAGAAATCCTTCATTGCTCTTATCAGTTTTTGAGTGCACCCCATAAACCGTTTTACCTTTGTCGACCGGCTCTATAAATTCAGACGTACCATCTTTGATGATCATCGACTGAAAATCGCCAGGCGCCAAACTGAATCTTAAATATTTGCCGGGATCATCAATCCCAACACCTACGTAAGATCCTAACTGATACTGATCTGCCAGTTCTTTTACGACCACAGGGAAGCTGTAAACGGCAAATTTTTCAATTTTTCCTTCTAAAGTTGGCAAAGATATGGTCACGGGCTTTGCATTTTTTCCCGTTTCCTGCGCTTTTGCCAATTGAGACTTTAGTAAAGAAATGTCGAGAGAGTAATAGTTCTTTATTTCAGAACTCACTCTCGTCTTTTCCCCCCGAAATGTTGCAGGACTCCATTGTGCACTGGTAACCGCAAACAGAAAGAGGAAAAAGAAAGAAGTAAAAATTTTCTTCATAACTTTCTCAATATATTCTATTAATTACACAAAGCTAAACATTTTTTATTATTAATTTAAAAATACATTCATTTTTTTCCTATCTATATCACAACGATTTAAATTATGTTTTTAAAATGAGAGAAATTATAAGCATTTTTATATAAATATTAATATCTCACTTTTTAGAATTATTTTATCTGGTTTAATGATAAATGCATTATTGAATAATAGATTTCCTATGGACTGTAAATAATAAATCCCCAGGATGACCTGAGGAGTTTATTATTGAAATGAAGTTTTGTATTATTTCTTGATAAATTTGGAATTGAATGTATCTTTTCCTTTATCTTTAACAGAAATTACATATCCACCTTTAATCAGTTCCGCAACATTAATCCGTCCGCCGTCAATCGTCCCCTGTTTCACCAACTGACCGGCAGCACTGTAAATTTTGTAAGTTGCCTTGTCTAATACTTTGGTAATGTTTAGGATATCTGATACCGGGTTCGGATAAATCTGAATACCGTTCTTAGGATCTGCTACGTCGTTTGTGGCCAATACTGATGCTACCATTATATTATAGTCTTCTGTCTCTCCATAATAGAAATTAGTACCACATGCGAAAGAAGAAGGAATAGATGCACCGTTATTATTAGCACCTGCATATATATATACTACCCTCATCCTCAACGGCTGATTTTCTACTGTAGTAGAAGGTACTGTAACTGATGAAGTATATTGAGATGTAGCAGTAGCCGATACCGCAGCATTCAATACTTTTTCAGAATCCTCAAATGTTCCGTTTCTATTCCAGTCTATCCATACTGAAGCACCATCGTATGGAGTTGCGCTTCCAACCCCTACTGTTAAAGCATAAGGGGCTGCTCCTTTTACCAGGTTAATCTGCAGTGCAGGGTTTGCTGTATAATTAGTATAAGTAGAGGCTCCTGAAGTATTGTTCACATTTGATAAAGAAACATTTGAAATATATTCACCCGTCGCATACACTGTAGAAGAATCACAATAGGTAACAGTAGAATAAGTAGTTACTGTAAAATTTACGGATGCAGAATACGAACCTGTAGTACCAGAACATACGGCAGCTACCTGAGCTTCGTAAGTTCCGGCTGTTAAGCCACTAACATTGATTGCAGATCCTGATGTAGTTACTTGCGTCCAGGTAGTTGCAGTAGTTTTCTTATAACGTACAATATAAGTAGTAGAAGTTCCTGAGTATGGCGTCCAATAGATAGAAGCTCCGCCCAGTGAAGGAATTACCGTAAGTCCGGAAGGTGCCGTACTGCTACAAGGCGATAATGGATTAAGCACAACACTTCCAATAGCGTAGAATACATTTCCGATGGAAGATATTCTCACTTTAATTGTAGTCCCATTCAATGAAGTAGGAAAAGTAAAACTCTCAGAACCATCATTTGGTGTTGAGGCGGAAAGCAAAGTCCATGTACTACCATTATTTGTTGTATATTCTACTTTAACATTTGCTACATTATATGGTGCAGCAGTAGTATTTGCAACAGCCCACGAGATAGGTGTAGGAGAACCGTTTGCTTCTGCCGCTGTAGTGGTTACTTTAAATGGTCCATTGTCTCCTACTATAATAGTTTGAGTAGCATACTGTGTTTGTTGTTGCAACGCATTGGCATTATTATCCCTTACCGTCACAGCAAAGTTGGTCGTTCTCGGAACCATAGATACAGATTCCCAGGTATTATTGCTATTGTCTAGTACTCCACTTAATACAGAAGAAAGCGCAGGGAAATATCTTGTAGGGCTGGCGGAAGGTATAGCAGAACGGAAAGATGCTCCCGTTGAAGTTGTCCCTAAATTGTTTTTATTAATCGTTGTACTTGCATCATCTATTTCTTCCCACGAATAAGTCATTGGATCACCTTGTGCATCCGTAGCTGAAGCAGTTAAAACGAAAGCAGTTCCTTTAGGAATGTTATAAGTTGGTAAAGCGGTAATTACCGGAGGATCATTAGCTACAGAATTCTCAACATCGCAAGTTGTAGTTTGCAGATTTTCTAATATTTGTTCAATACTTGCTACATGAAAATATGCATCTGAGTGGGCCTGAACATCAGTAGTTGGTCCTGTAATTCCGGCATATCCCATAATGGTAGATCCGGAACCCGGCTCCATATTCACTCCGGAGCCTTCAAGATCGTGAGAAAATGTATGGTTACCTCCTAATTGATGTCCCATCTCATGAGCAACATAATCTATATCAAAGTTATCTCCCTGAGGAATATTATTAGCAGGAGAAGTGAAGCCTGATCCTTTGTATGCTTCAGGAGAACCGTCTGGATCAGTTGTCATATCATTGCTGCAAACACAACCAATACATCCTGCATTACCTCCGCCACCGGAAGCTCCGAATAAATGCCCTATATCAAAATTCGCATCTCCAACATTTGTGTGCAAAACATTCATCAATTCCCCATTCCAGGCACCGGCAACTCCAGGACCGGCATCAGAGTAAGGGTCCGTAGCCGCATTGGTGTAAATAATTGAGGGATAACTTTGAAGATTCAAATGTAGAGCAAAATCTTTCTCAAAGATTCCATTCACTCTGGTTAAAGTAGCATTTATGGCAACAAGAGCTACCGCTCTCTTCTGGTCATCGGTAGCGGTAGCAGGCAAGTTAGCCTGGGTCGCAAAAAATTGAGTATACTCTCCGGTTACTGACATTGCCAATCTCATAGTCCGGTATTTTTTATCGGAAGATTTAGAAAAACTACCTGGCTGATTGGTAAAAGAACTACCATTTTTCAACAGTCCGGCAATTTGCTTTTTCTGAGATGCCGTTTCGTCTGTACCGCATACAAATGTACTGCCCGGTGTTTTATTTGTTTTAGGGTGTACTTCATAAATGGTTTTATCACCAATTTGAGGTTCGATAAATTCATAGCCCCCGTCTCCGATAATCATGGATTGGAAATCATTTGGAGCTAACGAAAATCTTAAATATTTTGTAGGATCGTCTACTCCTACTCCTACTCCTACTCCTACTCCTACTCCTACTCCTACATAAGAACCTAACTGATATTGATCTGCCAGTTCTTTCACCACTACAGGAAAGCTGTATACCGAGAATTTCTCTATTCTTCCACTAAGGGTAGGTATAGAAATAGTCACCGGCTTTGCATTAGCTCCCATCTCCTGCGCATTTCTCAGCTGAGATCTCAGTAAGTCCAGGTCTAATTTGTAGTACCCGTTGGTTCTTACATTAGATTTACTTACCGTAAATTCCGCACTTTTTCTCTTATTGTCTTCTTTTTTAAATGAAGTGGGCGTCCATTGGCCGAAGACAGTACCCCCCTAAAGCCGTTAACAGTAAGGCAGTAAAAAATTTATTCATAACATTTAATTAAATTTACCCGCCAAATATAAATATTTTGTGCTACAAATATTATATTCTTAACCTTTTTAACTAAAAAAAATACTTTTGACACCATAATTGTTAAAAAAACAAATAATCCTCAGACTTATCTGAGGATTATTTGTTTTTTTTAATTTACGTTAAATAAATGTTAATTTTTGATAAACTTGATGCTTTCAGAAATTTTACCATCTTTAACAGTAATGATATAAGTACCTTTTATCAATTCGGATACTTTAACCTGGTTGTTATCAATTTTACCAACTTTAACCAACTGCCCTACTGCATTGTGAATTTCAAATGTTGATTTATTGGAAACTTTAGTAATATTAAGGAAATCAGTTGCAGGATTTGGATATACCTGAATATTGCTTTTTACTCCTCCATTGGTTTCATTCGTACCTAATACCAATACTTTAAACGCTTTGGATTGTGTGGTTCCAAAATTAGTTGCTCCTTCAGAAATAATAGTATTTCCAGCTGAATTTTTCACATTATAGTAACCGTAATAAATTATACCATCTCCCTCAGTATCATTGATAGTAAATGTATAACAGTCTGGTGTTAAATTCCATGTTTGGGTAACCAAAGCCGGTAAAGATTGGATTTGATTCCCAACAGCTATCCCATCTGCATATGGCCCTCCGGAATATAAAGTAGTTCCGGCACTGTTTTTCAACGTCCAAGTAGTTTCTGAACCATAGAAATCCGGTTGAAGTGTAAAAGTTAAGGCAGTACTCCCTACAGGTGTTGTAGTGTAGCTCCCTGCAGCTGAAAATGCTGTATTGTTACTTGCTCTCGCATCAGAAGTTCCGTTTACTGAGGTAATTTGTGCAGAAATGGTAGAGTTCTCCGTAGCCGTAATGGAAAATATTGCATATTTATTTTGAGCAAGGTTGCCTGTCCAATTGTACGTTTGTAAAGCTCCATTATTTACAGTATACGTAATTACCGCAGAAGTCAGTACGGACGTACCTCTATTATAAATGCTAAACGGAAAGGAAGCAGGAGCCGTACCCGCACAAGACGAAGATCCGCCACAAATTTTTTCCGCTTTTAATTCTGCATCATTAGCAAATAACGGAATTGGCATATCTTTTACAGAAGTTTTCAACTCAGTTCTTCTAGGAGAGTTATTCATTACAGCCGTCATTCTGGCTTTTTGATCTAAAGTAAAGATATTCATACATGTATCATTTGTATAATCCATGTAATTTTCTACCATTTCGAAAAGCCCGGAAGTACAGCTTGCAATAGGCGTAACACAACTGCCATTAGCTTTATGCGCAGGAGGCGTATCATTACAATAATCGGTAGCACATACTAATCCGTTAGGATCCGTAGCATCATCATCTCCCCAGATATGTCTAAGCCCTAAAAAGTGACCCACTTCGTGAGTCATGGTTCTTCCTTTATCGTAAGGAGCACCCAATGTAAAATTCGTTCCGTAATCTGAACTTCCGAATGTTCCATAATTCGCAACAACACCATCCGTATTAGCGGCTCCTCCTGCAGGAACACCTACAACTCCTGAGTTTGATGGAAATTGTGCATAACCTAGGATGTTTGCGCTTGCACCGCCAAACTTAACGCTCCACATATTCATATATTGAGTAGGATCCCATATCGTTGCAGGCTTTACATTTGCATCAACCTGAGCGGTTGTCCAAGACTCTTGACACATATTTACCCTATCAATACCGTTTGTAGGATTTCCATTAGGATCTACTTTTGCTAAAGCAAACTGAATCATAATATCCGCACCTACAGGGTTGGAATTGAAACCCGGAGTTCCAGTCAATTTTCTGAAATCATTGTTCATTACAGTAATCTGGGATTGTACCTGTTCATCAGAAATATTCTGAGCAACCCCGTAAGCCTGGCCACTATGGATAACGTGCACGACTACAGGGATCGTAATAACCCCTCCATTCTGCGACTTATTTGTCTTTGAATTTTCGATTAGAGGAGCAATCCACGCTTCAAATTGAGCATCCGTCATTCTATCCGGATACTGTTTTTGGAGCATAGCTTCATATTCCGTAGAAGCACATCGGATAACCCCATTCATTTTTTTTAAATCATCTATTGTATATGTTCTGCCAAATACAATCTGATCTTGTCCCTGAACATTTTTTTTCTGAGCAAAGATTGAACAGCATAAGAACACAAAGAATAGAAAAGGTACTTTAAAAGTAATTTTACAATTCATTATTAGGAATATTTTATTAATTGCACAAATATATCAATTTACGGCATATTTTTTATTACAATCTCAAGAAAAATCCTATTTTAGTATAAAAAAGCAAAATGAAAATAAATGTTATCTTTTTATTAATCTGCTGTTTAGCAAATATTAAATGTATTTCACAAAATAGCTCTACAGATACGATAAATAATTCAAAAATTAATCAAAGATTCGGTCAAATCGAAAAAATAGAATTAACAGAACGCACGAGAGGCACAGACCGAGTGTTCACTTTTGAATCTGCATCTTTAAATATTTCTTTAAACGGAACCACTACCCTGAAAGAATTATCAAAGGCTAATTGGGATGAAATTATAAAACAGGCTTCCTTAATCGACCTATCAAAAATTTCAACTTATACAGCTCCAACTACCGGAAGGTATTCCGACAGTGCCCTATCTTCCACCATCATTATTACTTCAGCGGGAAAGACGTATGAATCTGCCTCTTTTGATGAAGGAATCCCCCCAAAAGAACTGGAGGGATTATATCTATTGTTAAAAGGTAAATCGAAGATTATAAAAAAACGGTAGCCTTCTCTTATTTAAAACTTATACGCCAGGTTCCAGGCAAAGCCCATGGTAAATTTGGATGAGCTTCTGCCGAAGCCAGGAACAATCATCGGCTGGATTTCTTCCTGTTTTGTGGTGTACACCAGATAACGGGGCTGCATATTAACATCAATATAAAAATTGGTATCGAACAGCTGCACCCTTCCTCCCAAAGTCCCTTCCAGCCAGTAAGACGACTGCGTGGACGAAGGGAAAGCAATGGAAGAGCTGCTTCCTCCGTATCCCCGTACCGGAACAGCCATGTATTCCTGAGTATAGAATGAGCCTGCCACTTTTCCTCCGGCATAGAAACCGTTGAACTGGTTCTCCGGATCTTTCGCCAGCATATAAAAAGCGCCCAATTTCAGGAAAGGGCCATTCACTTTGGCATCGTAACCGTTTTTCTGATAAATATTGGATTCAAAACCGGCTTCTGCAATAGCATGGATGTTGTCTTTTATTCGGGATGAGATAAATCCCTGGTATAATTTCCTGTCTGAAAAGAAGGAAACTGCCGTATTGAGAACATCCCCCCCCACCATAAAGTTCGGTTCATATTTCCATTTTTCTTTTTTAGCTTCTTTGGTATTGTTTTCCTGAGAAAACCCCAAAAAGCTGATGATGCTAAAAAAGAAGGTAAAGATTAGTTTTGTCCTCATTTTCTATAAAATTTTGCCCGGCCTGGATGCTCTTTACCGGAGTGGTGGTTGTTACCGGATCTAGTACGGCATTTAAATTCTCGTAGTTTATCTTAATACCGCAGCCCGGTGAAACATAGCTCGATCTGGTGGTATAGTTTACCCTTACTTTGGATTCAGCTCCTTTATTGGTTATCCTGAAATAAATATCGGTATAAGGAGAATTGTCTACTCTCAAAGGAATAATTCGGGAAGTAATCTTCGCCTGGCCGCCAAGCTGCACTTTACCGGAACCGTAGTCCACGGCAACATATAAAGAGTCTACTATTTTCTCTTTACCGCTTTCAGCACTCAGAAAAGAAACTTTCATTCTCGGTGTTCCTTCCCCGTTTTCACAGATGTCATCATCACTGCCGCAGGAAAACAGCAGGCTGAGGAATCCTAGGGTCATCAGAAATTTAAAATACTTCATGAATCGTAAGATTTGGAATTCAAATGTAACTAATTTATTTCTTAATCAGTAAAGCAATATTT
Source organism: Chryseobacterium sp. sg2396 (assembly GCF_042610505.1). NCBI lineage: Bacteria > Pseudomonadati > Bacteroidota > Flavobacteriia > Flavobacteriales > Weeksellaceae > Chryseobacterium > Chryseobacterium sp. sg2396. The sequence goes on from NZ_JBHGAQ010000010.1 coordinate 13,288, forward strand.
TCTACATGGTGGGTCTGCGGGAACATATCGACCGGCAGAATTTTTACCACATCATACTGATCTTTCATCAACGCCAGATCCCTGGCCTGAGTGGCCGAATTACAGCTTACGTACACTACTTTTTCAGGTGACAGTTTTAAGATCTGCTCGACTACTTTCTGATGCATCCCGTCTCTCGGCGGATCGGTAATCAGGACATCGGCTTTCGGATGGCTGGCGAGGAATTCATCATTAAAGATATCCTTCATGTCTCCACAGTAGAAAGTCGTATTGGTAAGGCCGTTCAGTTCGGCGTGCTCGATGGCCGCATCAATGGCTTCCTGAACGGATTCGATACCAATCACCTGTTTGGCATTTCTGGCCACATATTGTGCAATCGTTCCGGTTCCGGTATATAGATCATAGACCACTTCATCACCTTTCAGATCAGCAAATTCAAGGGTTTTTCTGTATAATTCGAGTGCCTGCTTATAATTTGTCTGAAAAAAGGATTTCGGTCCGATTTTGAATTTCAGCCCATCCATTTCTTCCATCAAGAAGCCTTCCCCGAAGTAGATATTAATATCAAGATCGTAAATAGAATCATTGGCTTTCGGATTAATGGCATACACCAGCGTTTTGATCTGAGGAAACGTTTCCAGCAAAAATTCAAAAAGCTTTTCTCTGTTGTCTTTTTCTTCCCTGAAAAGCTGGAAAAGTACCATCCACTCCCCTTTCGAGTTCTGTCTCATCATCAGCGTCCTCAGAAAGCCTTCATGATTTTTAACGTCAAAGAAATCCAGTCCGTTTTTTACCGCATATTCTTTTACGGCAAGCCTTATCGTGTTGGAAGGTTCTTCCTGAAGGAAACATTCTTTAAGGTCGAGGATCTTGCTCCACATTCCCGGAATATGGAATCCTAAGGCATCTTTATTGCCGAAGTTTTCTTCCGAGCTGATCTCGTATTGGGTCAGCCAACGGGCATTGGAGAAAGAAAACTCCATTTTGTTCCTGTAGAAATACTGTTCCTCAGAACCCAGGATTGGCACGGTTTCGAAATTATCAATTCCTCCGATCCTTTTAATATTATTATAAACTTCTTCCTGTTTAAATGCCAGCTGCTTTTCATAACGCATATTCTGCCATTTGCACCCTCCGCATACTCCGAAATGAATACATTTCGGATCTACCCGATCCGGTGATTTCTCAAGCAGGTCTATAGCTTCTCCCTCATAATATTTGGATTTTGCCTTCTTTACTTTTACATTAACAAGATCTCCGGGGATGGCCCCAGAAACCATTACCGTTTTTCCTTCTTCAGTTCGCCCGATAGCAATTCCCTTGGCTCCGGCAGTGACAAGCCTTATGTTTTCAAGAACTATATTTTTATTTTTCTTTCTACTCATTCCGATTCTATTTTTCCTAAACGGAACATTTCTGTTCCGGTCTGCAAAAGTACAAATAAAAAAACCTTATCCGGGGATAAGGTTTCTATCTATATTCAATTTAAATTATTTTGTCTGAGCCGGCTGAGGATTTGCCTGTTGCTGAGGCGCCTGTTGGGCAGCCGCTGCAGGATCCATTCCCATACCTCCCGGCTGTAGCTGAACATTCGGATTTACTTTCGGAGCAGAAAGCCCGGTTTGCTTATCCAGAACGGTTACCAATTCAGGATCTCCTAAGTTGAAGAACGGCTTACTGGCAATTTTACCGTCTTTATCCACAATGATAAAGCAAGGAAGCTTAAATCCGTAAACCCCGTATTTTTTAGCAATATCAGAATTTAATCCGTTTTCTGCATATACGTTTGTTCCGGGAATACCCTTTAGTAATGAGCTGCTTGTTTTCACAAACTGATCTTTCGTATCGTCTACATTTACAAAAACGAAATTCATTTTAGATTTGTAAAAGTTTACCACTTCTTTCAATACAGGAACCGTTGCTTCTCCGATATACGGATTCCACGATGCATAGAAGGTAAGAAGGTAAGGCTTTCCTTTATTCTCAGAAAGATTATAAGATTTTCCGTCTGCTTTTAACAATGCTGCTTCAGGAGCTGCTTCGCCGATTTTGAAACCATTAATTGCAAACTGTATTTTCTTAAGATCTTCTTTAATGGTGTTATCTTTAATATCGGTATCAATAATCTTTTTGATTTTCTCTACTGTTTTTTCAGGAGTACCCGGATGAATATCAGACTGCGCCATCACGAAAGCCAATAAGTAATCTTTAGCGGTCTGTGAAAGATCCTTCTGATTTTTATTCAAATATTCAGCAAATAATTCTGAAGTCGTTACATCCGTTTTCCCGGCAGTTTTTGCCTGAGCGAATTTCTGGAAATCAGGGCTCATCTTGGTTAAAAGGTATTCTCTGTATAAAGGATGCTCTTTTACCAGGACATCTTTGTTTTCCTCTAATTTGTCAGCAAAATCAGTAAAAGCTTTAGTTACTTTAAATGAAGGATTCCCCATCTGCTTGTGGCCAAGTTCATACTGGTTTAAAATCGTAAGTAAAGTACTGGAAAGGTCGTTTTTCTTCCAGGTTACCACTTCGCTGTCAGGGCTGAATTTCTTAGCGTTCTCATCGATGTTTTTGTTTACATCCGCCTGTACTTTTTCAATGCCTTTAAGGAAAGTTTTTTCATCTTTCGTCATCAGCTCATTCATATTTACGGTCTGAGCATAGGTCGCAAGATATTTCTGGGTAGCCATAAAGAAATCGTTGTTCTTTTTAGCATCTCCGGTAATCGTGTATTCAGTAGGGAAAGTCATGGCATTTCCTGAAATTTCAAGCTTTTGTCCGCCTTTCAGATAAATTAAATTTCTTTTTCCTCCGTAAGAGACCATGTACATTCCGCTTTTCGGAGCTTCAAAGTTCCCTGCAAACGTACCGTCCTTATTTACTCCGATATTAATTAATGGTAAAGTGGCTACTCCCGAAGCTTCAATGAACTCGATTCTTTCCAGCGGAGAACCGCCTGTCACCTTTCCTTTTACTTCTACTTTTTTAGAGCAAGACATCGCAAAAACCGCGATGATAAACAATAAAAGATATTTTTTCATTTTGAATTTATAATTACGCAAAAATAGTTTTTTCGATAAACTAAAAGCAATTTAATGCTATTTTTATGAAAGATTTAACTAAAAAAATCGCCATCCTTCAAGGAGACGATTTTTTTATGTATCTCGATTAATTTTAACCTCTGTCAGCAAAAGCCGCCATATATTCCCTGTTCATCCGGGCGATGTTCTCCAGAGAAATTCCTTTCGGACATTCCACTTCACATGCTCCGGTGTTGGAACAGTTTCCAAAGCCTTCTTCATCCATAGCCTTCACCATGTTCAATACTCTTCTTTTCGCTTCGATCCTACCCTGCGGTAAAAGTGCGTACTGGGAAACTTTAGCTCCCACGAAAAGCATCGCCGATCCGTTTTTACAAGTTGCTACACAAGCTCCGCATCCGATGCATGCCGCTGCATCCATGGCTTTGTCTGCATCTTCTTTGGGAACAGGAATCGCGTTTGCATCAAGGGTATTTCCTGAAGTATTCACCGAAATGAACCCTCCGGCTGCCATTACCCTGTCGAAAGCACTTCGGTCTACCATTAAGTCTTTAATCACCGGGAAAGCAGCACTTCTCCAAGGTTCGATCACGATGGTTTCACCGTCCTTGAACATTCTCATGTGAAGCTGGCAGGTGGTAATTCCAGTATCCGGACCATGTGCTCTGCCGTTGATGTAAAGAGAACACATTCCGCAGATCCCTTCACGGCAGTCGTGGTCGAAAGCTACCGGCTCTTTTCCTTCGTTGATTAAGTTTTCATTAAGGATGTCCAGCATTTCCAGGAATGAGGAATCTGTAGAAACATCCGATATTTTATAAGTCTCAAACTGACCTTTAGATTTGTTATTTTTTTGTCTCCAAATTTTCAGCGTAAGATGTAAGCCTTTTTTTGCACTCATAATTGTATATTTATAGGTTGGAGATTATTTTGTTGGTTTATCTGCATTTTCAAATTTCATATCTGAAGTCAGAACTGCAATTTTATTTGAATTTTTACTTTTCAACTCCTGATATTTCTCCATTGCTTTTGCAATATTTTCAGATTTATCTTCGTCGGATTTAGTATAAAATTGTTTGGTATCATTTTTTACAACCTGATAAAAAACTTTTTTATCTCTAAACTCATTTGGATTCATTGGTTTAAGATTTACACCTGCAACAAAAGCTCCCATTTGTCCTTCAGCGTTAATTACGTACACTGAATTCGGCTCAAGATTTGCCTCTACGTAGTCTCTGTTTTCTGCGCCGGCCCAAAATAAATGCTGCCCGGGTTCACATTCATAAGCTAAATATTTTCCACTTGGAAGTGACCCTAAGAATACATCTTTATCATAGATCCTAAAGTTGATTAAAGCTCCCGCTCCTGTCTTTAGAATATAAACCAAAGATTTTCCTTCCGATGGTTTATCAATTGCCTGCGTTGTAACTTTCTGAGCAAAAACAGTAGAAATTCCGAAGAGAACTACAAAAAATAATAATACTTTTTTTAAACTCTTCATCTTATTTGTAACTTCTTGTTTTAACTTCGATGTTATCGTAGATCAGCTCCTCTTTATGCAATACTTCCGCATTGATATCGTTTCCTTGATACTCCCAAGCACCGACATATTTGTAATTTACGTCATCTCTTTCCGCTTCTCCGTCCGGCGTTGAGTGGTCTTCACGGAAGTGTCCTCCGCAAGATTCATTTCTGTGTAAAGCATCGATCGCCATTAATTGTCCAAGCTCAAGGAAATCAGCTACCCTGAATGCTTTTTCAAGCTCAGTGTTCATTCCGTCGTTATCTCCAGGAACTTTTACGTTTTTCCAGAAATCTTTTCTTACTTCTTCAATTTCTCTGATGGCTTCTCTCAAACCTTCCGGTGTTCTTCCCATTCCTACTTTATTCCACATGATGCTTCCTAACTGCTTATGGAAATGATCTACCGAATGCGTTCCTTTATTATTTAAGAAGAATTCCACTTTTTCTTTAATTCCCTTTTCCGCCTCGTCGAATGCCGGCGTTGCGGTAGGAATGGCTCCTGTTCTGATGTCTGCAGAAAGATAATCTGCAATGGTGTAAGGAAGTACAAAATAGCCGTCTGCCAATCCCTGCATTAAAGCAGAAGCACCCAGTCTGTTCGCTCCGTGATCCGAGAAGTTAGCCTCCCCGATTACGAAACATCCCGGGATCGTAGACTGAAGGTTATAATCAACCCATACTCCACCCATGGTATAGTGAACCGCAGGGTAAATCTTCATCGGTGTTTTGTAAGGATCATCCGCTGTAATTTTTTCGTACATCACGAATAAGTTACCGTATTTCTCTTCAACCCACTTTTTACCCAGATCATAAATTTGTTGTTCCGTCGGGTTATGGATATGTTTTTCGATAGCGGCTTCTCTACCCTTTTTCATAATCTCCGTAGAGAAATCAAGGTAAACACCTTCCTGAGTATCATTATTTTCGATTCCGTATCCTGCGTCGCATCTTTCCTTGGCGGCCCTTGATGCAACGTCCCTTGGTACAAGATTACCGAATGCCGGATATCTTCTTTCCAGATAATAATCTCTATCTTCTTCCTTAATATTTTCAGGTCTTAATTTACCCGCTCTGATCGCTTCTGCATCTTCAATCTTTTTAGGAACCCAGATTCTTCCGGAGTTTCTTAAAGATTCGGACATCAGCGTAAGTTTAGACTGCTGAGTCCCGTGAACCGGAATACATGTCGGGTGGATCTGTACATAACAAGGGTTTGCGAAATACGCTCCTTTTTTATGGATTTTCCAAGCTGCGGAAACGTTGGATCCCATTGCATTTGTAGAAAGGAAATATACGTTTCCGTACCCTCCCGAAGCAATAACCACCGCGTGAGCCGAATGTCTTTCGATTTCACCGGTCACCAGGTTTCTTGCGATAATCCCTCTTGCTTTTCCGTCTACGATCACAAGGTCCATCATTTCATGACGGTTGTACATTTTAATCCTTCCTTTACCGATCTGGCGGCTCATGGCAGAATAAGCACCTAACAACAACTGTTGTCCGGTCTGTCCTTTTGCGTAGAATGTTCTTTTTACCTGAACCCCACCGAAAGAACGGTTATCCAGCTGACCTCCGTACTCACGTCCGAAAGGAACCCCCTGTGCCACACACTGGTCGATAATATTGGCAGAAACTTCTGCCAGACGGTAAACGTTAGCCTCTCTTGCTCTGTAGTCTCCACCTTTGATGGTATCGTAGAACAATCGGTAAGTAGAGTCACCGTCTCCCTGATAATTTTTAGCGGCATTGATACCTCCCTGAGCTGCAATAGAGTGTGCTCTTCTAGGAGAATCCTGATAGCAGAATGCCTTTACATTATATCCCTGCTCTGCTAGAGTAGCTGCGGCAGAACCACCTGCCAAACCTGTTCCTACAACAATAATATCAATCTTATCTCTGTTGTTTGGTGCAACAAGGTTCATATGGTCTTTATGATTTTTCCATTTGTCCTTTAATGGACCTCCAGGAATCTTTGAATCTAATTTACTCATAATTTAGTATCTTGATATTATTGAGTTACAAAGTGATAAATTGCGATAAAAATAAAACCTGCCGGAATAAGGATAGAATACCATTTCCCGAAAGCTTTAATTACCGGTGTATATTTCGGGTGTCTTGCCCCGATCGACTGGAATGAAGACTGGAACCCGTGAGCCAAGTGCAATCCCAATAAAACGAATGAAATTACATATAAAGCCACTCTCCACACATCTTTGAATTTTGCGTGCAGGTCTCCCCAGAAACGAGATTCTTCAACCGGTAGTCCATCGATGTACTTATAGTTCATTTCATGGAACCAGAAGTCATACATGTGAAGAAAAATAAACGCCAGAATCACAGCCCCTGAAATAATCATATTTCTGGACATCCACGTAGAATTGTGAGAAGGATTATTTGACTCGTACTTTACAGGACGTGCTTTTTGGTTTTTAATTTCCAGAACAAATCCCATTACAAAATGGAAAACCACAGCAAAGATCAGAACCGGCTGCATTATAAATTGGATCAGAGGATTGTACCCCATAAACTGCGAAGCATTGTTGTAAGCATCCTCACCAAAAACCGACAAAAGGTTTACAGAAAGGTGCATTATCAGAAATATCAGCAAAAAAATAGCCGACAATGCCATAGCATATTTTCTACCTATCGTAGAACTCGTTAAACCTGCCATATAAGTTTAAATTTGATTTTCCACAAAATTAAGAAATGTTAAGAACATCAAAAAGTGAGAAATCTCACAAAAAGCCAGTTTGTAATGCTTCTAAATAAGATCGTAAAATATTATAAATAAAGGAAAAAGAAGAAAAAAATACAGCATTAATTCAAGTCATAGATTTTGCCGTTACACACTACTTTTTGTACATTATCAGGGAGCCTTCTGAATTCTGTTTTTCCGATGCGCCTCGAAGCGCAGTAAGGATTAACAACAAACTGTTTAACTTTTTGTCCATCAACATCTTTTCCAATCCAAAAACAAACTCCTTCCCCATTCTTAACCGATAAAAATTTATGTCCGGAAAAATCGTGAATCAAAACTTCCTGCTGCTGTTGTGCATAACTATTAAAGCCCATACGAACAACTAGGAATATAAAAAAAGACATAATCAATCTTGTTGAAGTCTTGATATTGAATTTTGTAACCGTAAACCTCAGAAAATAGATGATGACGAAAAGAAAGAAAACTTCTATTTCATTCATCGGGATATTTTCCACAAACACGGAATCAAAATCTGCAAACCAATGGATAATCCTTAACAGCAGCTGAATAACAAGATCGTAAATAGTATTGATCCATCCAGAATTAAAATTAAAAGCGATGAAAGCGGTCATTAAAAAAGAGAAAATGATAATAATCTCCGAAAACGGAACAATGAAAAAATTGGCAAAAACAGATATAAAAGAAAACTGATGGAAATAGTACAATACCAGCGGAAGCGTTGCCAGTTGGGCAGAAATGGAAATCGAAACCGTATTGAACAGGAGTTTTTTTAGCCGGTTATCCTGTTTTGGGAAATAGCTGAGTATCGGCTGATTCAGCCAGTAAATACCGAGAACGGCAAGAAAGCTCAGCTGGAAGCCGACATCAAATATCTGCTGGGTATCGAAAACTAAAATGACTAATGCAGACAATGACAAAGAATGTAGCAAATCCGTTTTCCTTTGCAGCAGTACATAAATAAAATAAATGCTCAGCATCAGGCTGGAACGTACTACCGAACTTCCGAAACCGATGAAAGCGGTAAAAAGCCATATCAATACCAGGCTTGAAATGATGGCCTCCTTTCTGAATCTCAAAGGCAAAACCTTTATAAAAATGAAGTAAAACAATCCAAAAATAACCACGATATGTGTTCCTGAAATGGCCAGAAAATGCACAAGCCCCGACCGGCTGAAATCCTGGACCGTCTGTTGATCGATCTCTGTTCGGTCTGCCAGAATAATGCCTTTCAGGAACTCCCGTGACTTTGGGGATAATGACGTTTTATTAATATTTTGCAGCACTTCCAGCCGCTTCTGTGAAAAATTTTCACTCCAACTTGATTCACTATGTTCTGCAGAAACGATGATATCACTGACAAAACACTGGTATTCTATATTTTTCCGTTTTAAATATTTTGAGTAATCAAACTGGAAATCATACTGCGGTGTTTTAGGTTTTGAAATGTAGGCCTGGGTTTTATAATAATGTTTAAAATCCAGCTCATGTTCTTCTCTCGGAATATACACAACCGCATTGAAATGCTCCTTTCCCGCCTGTACTTCCGCTTCATATTTCCGATACTTCACACTGGAATTTAGCTTTCTGGAAATTTTAAAAACAATGTTTTCATTTTTGGAAATCTTTAAATCCTGAGAATAACCGCTATTAAAAAAATGCAGGATGATGCCGATAACGAAGAACAGAACTCCTAACAAATAAGGCCGGACTTTGAATAAAAAATATTTGTTGAAAAATCCAGGGAATGAGAATAGAAGATAAACTCCTCCAATCCAAAGAATGCCATTTTTATCCAAAGAAAAACAATCCTGAAAAAAAACTCCAAGGATGAAGCAGATCGCGAGAATAAGAATCGGCTGTTTATTCAATTCCAAGATTTGTGATATCCAAAAATATCCAATCGTATAAAAAAAGGCAAATTAAAAGGCTGGAATTTTCCAAAACGAATTCTATTCGTCGTGAAAAATAAAAATCGCAGAAAAAATTTCTACGATTTCATATTTTGAATTTATTTTTTACAGTTCACAATCACCTCCGCCGCATTCTCACTCGCTCCTTTTCCGCCAAGTTTTTCCCTCAGCAGCTCATAATCGCGGAACAATTCGGACCTTTTTTCGGTAGTCAGTATTTTTTTCAGCTCTTCAACCAGGTTATTCGTATTCAGCTCGTTCTGGATCAGTTCTTTCACGACTTCACGGTCCATGATCAGGTTGACCAGAGAAATGTATTTAATATTTTTAACCAGGCGTTTGGCAATAGCATACGATATTTTGCTTCCACGGTAGCAGACTACTTCGGGGACATTCAGCAGCGCAGTTTCCAGGGTGGCTGTTCCGGAAGTAACGAGAGCGGCTTTGGAGCACCTCAGCAGATCATAGGTCTTATTGGAGACAAAATGAACGTTATCATCTACGTAATTCTGATAAAATTCTTTCGGCAGGCTGGGGGCTCCGGCAATCACAAACTGGTATTCCTTAAAGTAAGGCCTTACCGAAAGCATCATCGCCAACATTTTTTCGACTTCCTGTTTCCGGGAACCCGGTAATAAGGCAATAATTTCTTTGTCGTTCAGGCCGTGGTCTTTCTTAAACTTTTCTACATTCATGTCTTCCAAAGTCGAAATCGCATCCAGCAGAGGATGGCCGACGAAATGGGAATGGACGCCGTGCTTTTCATAGAAATCCTCTTCAAAAGGAAGGATCACCATCATTTCATCCACATATTTCTTAATGATCTCCACCCTGCCCTCTTTCCAGGCCCAAAGCTGCGGAGAAATATAATAAATCACCTTAATACCCAGTTCTTTGGCAAACTTGGCAATTCTAAGATTAAACCCTGGGTAATCTACCAGAATGAGCACATCCGGCTTGTGATTGCGGATGTCTTCCTTGCAGAATTTAATATTATTCAAAATTGTCCGCAGGTTCATAGCGACTTCAAGAAAACCCATAAAAGCGAGATCACGGTAATGCTTTACCTGCGTTCCGCCCTGTTTTGCCATCAGATCACCACCCCAGAACCGGAATTCCGCAGCAGGGTCTTTCTGCTTTAAAGCTTTCATCAAATTGCTTCCATGCAGGTCTCCGGAAGCTTCACCGGCGATAATATAATATTTCATTCTTCTGAAATCTTTTAAATTTAATTCCCTCAGAACCTCTTTTAAACAATTGATGATGGGAGGTTTCTATAAAAGGAATAGAGAACAAATAAGATGTTGTACGGTCTTAATTTGTAAATTTGTCCAAAGATAATGATAAAAATGTCAGAAGAATTTGAAATACGGAATAAAGTAGCGGAAAGCGGACTGATTAATTTTGATCTTACCGATCTGGTTCCGAAAGGGGTGCGGAAAGGAATCGATCTGAAAGATTTTCTGTTTATGGAAATGATCCTGAAGGAAAAAGACTTTAGGGAAAAAGTGGCAGCGATCGATGTAGAGGAATACCGCGATGCGTATGTATATGTTTATAATTCGGCGGATGCCATTGTTCCGCTTTGGGCTTATTTTTTAATTACCGCTAAGCTTACCGGTGTCACAAAAAAAATAGTCTTCGGAAACCGCGAAGACCTTGAAGTGATCCTGATGCACAACGCCATTCAACGACATGATTTTGAAGAAATGAGAGGCAAAAGGGTTCTGGTAAAAGGATGTTCTGACAAAGAAATCCCGGAAAATGCCTATATCGAACTCGTAGAACAGCTTCAGCCGCTTGTAAAATCACTGATGTTCGGAGAGGCGTGCTCCAACGTTCCTATTTTAAAAAATTAATCCTGTAAATCAACTATTTAAACATCATTAGTGGAAATAATTTGTCCAACAATACATAAGGAATATTTTTTGATGCATTAAGTAACAATACAAATAAACACAAACTATGAGTCTTATCGATTTACTTACAGGAAACACGGGCAACCAGGTTGCCGAACAGGCAGAAAACAAGTTCGGCATCAGCAAAACACAGGTGATTGCTTTGCTCGCAGTGGCCGCACCGCTGATCATTTCTTATCTGAGAAAAAAATCACAGGATGCCAATGAGGCGGAAGCACTGAATAATGCACTAGATAAAGACCACGACGGAAGTATTTTGGATGATGTTTCACAGGCCGATGCCAGACAATCTGAAGGAGGTTCCATCCTAAACCACATTTTCGGTGACGAAAAACCGAATGTAGAAAACAGGCTTTCCCAGAATACGGGAATTTCAATAGATAAAATAGGACCTATCCTTTCCATGCTGGCCCCTGTAATCATGGGCTACATCGGCAAGGAGAAACAGCAGAACAATGTAGGCGCCGGCGGCTTAGGGGATCTTCTAGGCGGTATCTTAGGCAATGCCTCCAATGAGTCGCAACAACAGCAATCCAGTCCTTTAAATGATATTCTGGGAAGCGTCTTAGGCGGTGGAAATTCACAGTCTTCAGGAAATCCGCTGAATGATATCCTGGGAAGCGTACTAGGAGGGAACGATCAGAAGAAACAGCAAGGCGGCGGATTGGGAGATATCCTCGGAGGATTCTTCGGAAAATAATACTTTAATTTTGTTATATTATAAAAAAGACCGGTGATTGATTTCTCCGGTCTTTTTATTTCTAATTTTTGGCTTTCTCTTCGGAAACGACTGCTGACTTTGAAGCTTTTCTCGGTCTTCTTTTCCCGTAACTTCCATTGTTGATTTTGCCTCTTTTGGATTTTTTGTCTCCTTTTCCCATAAGTAATAGATTTTGTTGGTTCACTACGAAATTAGAAAATACAGCATAAAAAATCAAGAATTACAGCTGTTAAAATTTTTATAAAATCATATCCCGGTGGAATACCTCATACTATTGCAGATTATTATTAGAGGCTTTAAAAAGGTTTCAGACCCCTTCAAAAACAACGGATTTAATTACAGCCTCAATTTCTTCAAGAAAAAATTTAAATAAAATCAATAAATTTTTATTTTAAAACAATAATTATTTATATATTTGCAATAAATAAAAATTAATAACCATGAAAATTATTGGAAAAAATTCGCTTTCACACGTTTTGAGTTATCTGATGCTTGTACTGTTCGTTCTATTTGCTGTTCAATGTGTTTATGAAATAATAGGCTTTGCTATTTTAGCATACAATTTCAAAACAGGAAATACTATTCTTTCAGACTTTTTTATTACAGGGACAGATGTGGGCTGGGCGAAAAATCAATGGACCCGTACGATGGATGATCTGATGAAGTTTAAAATCTTTGTTCCTTTTACCCGGCAAAATCTATTGACTGGAATATTCAATACCTTAAGCATTTTAAATTACATTTCCAATGCCGTTTTCGTAGCTTTGTTTTTTTACGCGGGTTACCGGTTTTTACGGGAAATAAGCAGAGAACAGGTTTTTAATGCCAAAGCCTTGCGTTGGCTTAAGAGATTCGGATGGATCAATATCCTGTATGCGGTTATTACGATGGCTATTATCCCATTCACTGTAAAAACCATGTTGTCTCCTAATTATAACGTAATGCTCTTCTTGTTTTTCGGAGCACTGGTATTGTTCATCGTGGAATTTTTCAAGAAAGGACTGGAACTTCAGGAACAAGTGGATTTAACGATTTAATTATGCCGATCATTATCAACGTAGACGTAATGCTTGCCAGGCGCAAAATGCAGTCGCAGGAACTTGCCGAAAAAATCGGGATCACCCAGGCCAACCTTTCCATTTTAAAAACCGGAAAAGCAAAAGCCGTGAAACTTTCTACTCTGGAAGCCATCTGTAAAGCCCTGGATTGCCAGCCGGGAGACATTCTTGAATATGTGAAAAATTAAGAATTTTTATGAAAATAATTCAAAATAATTTGTTAAAATACCACATTGAAATAATAAAATCCCATAAATCAAAGGTTTGATCTTATCAAACATCTGTGAGATAGCCTACTTTTGCCCCAGAAACTAATAATCGTGAAGAAGCAGTTAATCTTCTTTTATTTTGCGGGTGTACATGCTTATGCTCAGCACACAACCACAACACACAAATCATCCGGGGCCTTTAGAGGTTCCGGAATTTTTAATATTGCAATTTTACGCGTATAGTTTTAGAAAAAACCTTCAAAAATATTATCTTTGCCAACGGAAAATTCAAAAGTTCTGTAATGAACTTTAGACCTTCAACTTTAAACCAATAATTTATGTTTCGATCGCACACCAACGGAGAATTGTCTCTTAAGAATCTGAATGAAGAAGTAACCCTTTCAGGATGGGTACAGACCATCCGGGATAAAGGATTTATGATTTGGATCGATCTCCGGGATCGTTACGGAATTACGCAGCTGGTTTTCGACCAGGATCGTTCTACGGCAGAACTAATGGAAAATGCAAAAAAACTAGGTCGTGAATTTGTCATTCAGGTGACCGGAAAGGTGATTGAAAGGGTAAGTAAAAACCCGAATATCCCGACCGGGGAAATTGAAATTTTAGTAGAAAAACTGACGGTTCTCAACGAATCCCAGCTTCCGCCTTTCACCATTGAGGATGAAACGGATGGCGGCGAAGAACTGAGAATGAAATACCGTTACCTGGATATCCGTAGAAATCCTGTAAAAGATAAGCTGATCTTCCGTCACAACATGGCGCAGAAAGTAAGAAATTATCTTTCGGATAACGGATTTATTGAGGTGGAAACTCCGGTTTTAATTAAATCCACTCCAGAAGGGGCAAGGGATTTCGTTGTTCCAAGCCGAATGAACCCGGGGCAGTTCTACGCATTGCCGCAGTCTCCGCAGACCTTCAAGCAATTGCTGATGGTGGGCGGAATGGATAAATATTTCCAGATCGTGAAATGTTTCCGTGATGAGGATTTACGGGCCGACAGACAGCCGGAATTCACCCAGATCGACTGTGAAATGGCTTTCGTGGAGCAGGAAGATGTGATGAATGTCTTTGAAGGAATGACCAAGACTCTATTGAAAGATATTACCGGACAGGAATTCGGAGATTTCCCAAGAATGACGTTTGCCGATGCGATGCAGAAATACGGGAATGACAAGCCAGACATCCGTTTCGGAATGGAATTCGTGAAACTGAATGACCTGGTACAAAGAAAAGATTTTAAAATATTCGATGAAGCGGAATTGGTTGTCGGAATCAACGTAGAAGGTTGCGCCGATTATACGAGAAAGCAGATCGACGAACTGGTAGATTGGGTAAAAAGACCACAGATCGGTGCTTCCGGAATGGTTTGGGTTAAATTCCAGAACGACGGCGTGAAGACTTCTTCCGTTAATAAATTCTACAGTGAAGAAGATTTAACCAGAATCATCGAAAAATTCGGGGCTAAAGAAGGCGACCTGATGCTGATCCTTTCCGGAAACGAGCACAAGGTAAGAACCCAGCTTTCAGCTTTAAGAATGGAGCTTGGAAACCGGTTAGGTTTGAGAAAAGGAAACGAATTCGCCCCGCTTTGGGTAGTGGACTTCCCGTTATTGGAATTTGATGAAGAAAGCGGCCGTTACCACGCGATGCACCACCCTTTCACCTCTCCGAAACCGGAAGATATCCATTTGCTGGAAACCGATCCGGGGAAAGCAAGAGCCAACGCCTATGATATGGTGCTAAACGGAAACGAAATAGGCGGAGGTTCCATCAGGATTTTCGATAAAGACCTTCAGTCCAAAATGTTCGACCTGCTAGGTTTCAGCAAAGAAGAAGCGGAAGCCCAGTTCGGATTTCTGATGAATGCTTTCAAATACGGCGCTCCGCCTCACGGTGGACTGGCCTTCGGTTTTGACCGTCTGGTAGCCATCCTCGACGGAAATGAAGTGATCCGGGATTATATCGCTTTCCCTAAAAACAATTCGGGACGGGACGTGATGATCGACGCACCGGCGTCCATTGCCAACGAACAGCTGGATGAACTTTATTTAAATATTGCTTTTGAAAAATTAAAAAGAATTGATTAAAATAATAAATTAGAGCGGGGAATTTTTCTCCGCTTTTTTAATCTTATTTAACCATGGATAAAGAAATACTTATTTACAATACTCCAAATTCAGGAGAAATTTTAACTAAGATTCATCATCATAGTTTTAAAAATGTCTGGAAAAAAAATCTTAAAAAAAATAACCAGAACTTAGTTTGGGCGATTATTTTTATCATAGCAGGCCTTATTGCTGTTTTTTCTGAAAATCACACTTTTACCGGTTTTTTCTTTGGATTTTCACTAGCTTGCCTAACATCATATTTTAGTTATAAGTCCCAATACAACGAATATAAAAAAAATTTTGAACGTCAATTAAATAAAGAAATTATTAATCTTAACAAAAACTCCAAAGATGTAATTTGGGAATTTGCACCGGAATATTTCAGATTTAGGAATTATAAATATGATTTCAGATTTCTTTGGGAAGGAGTAACATATTTTATTTTAGATACTAATTTTCTTTATATCAAGGTACTTCCTGAACTTTGTTTCATTTTAGACAAAGAAAATATTGATGAAATTAATTTCAATAAAACAATTGAATATCTTAAAACCAAAGCTCAAATCGAAAAGCCTTAATAAATACCACATCTTTTAAACATTCGCCTCACGGCACAGACATTGTACGCTTTAAACAAAATAAAGTACAATGAAAGCAATCTGGAACGGCGCCATTGGCTTTGGACTGGTCAATATCCCTGTAAAAATATATTCCGCTACCGAGACGACCAAACTGGATCTGGACATGCTCGATAAGTCCGATTTCTCAAATATCCGATTTAAAAGGGTGAATGAAAACACCGGCAAAGAGGTGAAGTGGGAAAATATTGTAAAAGGCTATCTCATGGACGACAAATACATCATTCTTGATGAAGAAGATTACGAGGCTGCAAGTCCTGAAAAGTCCAAGATCCTTTCGATCGACCAGTTTGTAAAGGAAGATGAAGTGGATTCGGTTTATTTTGAAAATCCTTATTATCTCGAACCGCAGAAAAACGGTGAAAATGCCTATCGACTTCTTCTGAAAGCACTGGCTAAAACTGAAATGGTAGGCGTAGGAACCTTCGTTCTGCGAGAAAGTGAGGCTATCGGAATGATCCGTCCCTATAACGATGAAGTATTGGTTTTAAACCGGCTGAGATTTGCCCAGGAAATCAGGGATTACAGTGACCTGAAAATCCCGGCTAAAAAACCGCCGAAGCCGGCCGAACTGAAAATGGCCGTCAGCCTGATCGAACAGCTTTCACAGGAATTCGATCCTGAAATGTATAAAGATACCTATTCCGAATCTTTAATGAAGATCATCAACCAGAAAGCGAAAGGTAAAACCATAAAAGCCAAAAAAGCGGAGCCTGCTCAAGAAGGTAAAGTGATCGATCTAATGGCTCAATTAAAAGCCAGTTTACAGAATCCCAAATCCAAAAATGCATCCTGATGGCACTTAAAGATTACAATTCAAAGCGAAAGTTCGATGAGACCAGCGAACCGGAAGGCAAGACGAAAAAGAGCAAAGACAAGCTTATTTTTGTGATCCAAAGGCATGCCGCATCCCGGCTGCATTATGATTTCCGCCTGGAAATGGATGGCGTGCTGAAAAGCTGGGCCGTACCGAAAGGACCTTCACTCAATCCGAAAGACAAACGGCTTGCCATGATGGTGGAGGATCACCCGTATGATTATAAAGATTTTGAAGGGAATATTCCGGAAGGCAACTACGGAGCCGGACAGGTGGAAATCTGGGACAGCGGCACTTATGAACCTTTGGATAACCATTCCAATTTATCCGACGAAAAAGAATTGCTAAAAGGATTAAAAGCAGGATCTCTGAAATTTATTCTTCACGGAAAAAAACTAAATGGAGAATTCGCTTTGGTAAAAATGAAAAATACCGAAGAGAACTCCTGGTTACTCATCAAACATAAAGATGATTTTGCAGAAGAGGATTATGATTCGGAAGACCATATTTCCAAAAGTTCTGAAGTAACGAAATTTTTAGAGGAAAAAAAAAGCCCAAAAAGCGGCAAAAAAGCACATTAGCTACTGAACCGAAACCTGATTTCCAGCACTTCAATTCTTTGGCCGGCGAAAAAAAGATTGAAAACTATATTAAGCCGATGCTCGCTAAACTTACTGATGAAGCGTTTGATGATCCAAATTGGATTTTCGAAATAAAATGGGATGGCTACCGCGCTGTCGCCGACCTCAGCAAAGAAGAGCCCCTCTTCTACTCCCGCAACGGCATCTCTTTTTTATCTAAGTTTGAAAAAGTATCGCGTGATTTTAAGAATCAGGTTCACAATATGATCCTAGATGGCGAAATTGTGGTTTATGATGAAAACGGACGGCCTAATTTTCAGCTTTTACAACAGATTGGGGAGAATCCGGATTTAGCTTTAACCTATCAGATTTTTGATATTTTGTGGCTGAACGGTCATTCTACGAAAGAACTGCCGCTTATCCAGCGAAAAGAGTTGTTGAAAGAAGCTTTGGTGGAAACGGAAGTTATCAAATACTGCGACCATATCCCGGAAAAAGGCATCGACTTTTTCAGCCAGATGCGGAAAATGAAGCTGGAAGGCATGATCGCCAAAAAGGCAAACAGCCCCTATACTGAAAATCATCGTACTAATGACTGGCTGAAGATCAAATTCAACAATACCGAAGAAGCGATCATCTGTGGGTTTACGGAACCACGCGGATCACGTGAAGGTTTCGGAGCCCTGATTTTAGGGAAATATGTGGACGCAAAGCTGATCTACTGCGGCCATACCGGAACCGGATTCAACCGTGAACGGATCCATGAAATCCTGGAAAGACTGGAGAAAATCAAAACCAAGACATCACCTTTCGAGAAAGCCCCGAAAACCAATATGCCCGTTACCTGGACAAAACCTGAAATTGTCTGTGAAATTAAATATTCCGAAATTACCAAAGACGGCATTTTCCGGCATCCCGTTTTTATGGCCATCCGTGAAGACAAAGAATCCGAAGAAATGAAACGCCCTGCCAGAGAATTAAAAGAGGCTTCAAACATCATCAATATGAAAACCACCGCCCCGAAAAATACAAAACCTTCTGAAAACGAAAAAGAAATTACCTTAAACCGCCATAAAGTAAAACTGACCAACCAGGATAAGATCTATTTTCCAAAGGATGGCATCACCAAAGGTGAAGTGATTGAATATTACCAGTCGGTTGCCGATTATATCCTGCCACATCTTAAAAACCGTCCGCTTTCTTTAAACCGTTTTCCTAATGGAATTGAAGAGCAGAATTTTTACCAGAAAGAGGCCGGGGACAACATCCCCGACTGGATCAAAACCACGCAGGTGTATTCCGAATCCAACGATAAGGACATCGATTATATTTACTGTAACGACAAGGCTACTTTGGCTTATTTGAATAATCTGGGCTGTATCGACATGAATCCGTGGAACGCTTCCCTCCCCGATCTGGAACATCCTGATTTCCTGGTTCTGGATCTTGATCCTTCCAAAAAAAATACGTTTGATGACGTAATTGAAACCGCTTTACAGGTAAATGAAGTCCTGAAAACCGTTAAGATCGAGGGCTACTGCAAAACCTCGGGCAGTACCGGAATTCATATCTATATTCCGATGGGCGGGAAATACGATTTCGACCAGGTGAAAGATTTCGCCCATATCCTGATGAAGCAGGTTCACGATCAGCTTTCTAAAATCACTACGCTGGAAAGAAGCCTGCAGAAACGGGATGACAAAAAGATCTACCTCGATTATTTGCAGAACCGGAGCGGACAGACATTAGCCAGCGCCTACAGCATCCGTCCGAAAGAAGGAGCTTCTGTTTCCATGCCTCTGGAATGGAAGGAACTGAAAAAAGGCTTAAAACCAACAGACTTCAATATTCATAATGCACTGGAAAGAATTGAGGCAAAAGGGGATTTATTCAAACCGGTCTTAGGTAAGGGAATTGATATGATGAAAGCTTTGGAGCTGTTAGGAGATACAGAATAAAATTAATCATCAAGATTATCGATAATTTTCAGGCAATGATCAATGCTGTTTTCATCTTTGAGATGATTAATCAGCAGATACAGATTGTTAACGATATCGTCAAGAGGCAGGATTAAACTATTTTTAAAAAATTTTCTTTGCATCAGATGTAATTCCAGATTGTCATATAAACATTCCAAATATTCTACCCTTTCAATTTTAGAAAAGCACTCGCAGAAAACGTAAGAAGATTCATATCTGCCTTTCAAATCATAATCTGTAAAATCTAAAAATCTGGCTATGAAATAAAGATAAGGATTTTCACACTGCAATACTTCTCTCACAAAATCATCCTGCTGTTTCGGTGTAAAGGAATTCAGGATATTCTGTAAAAAAGGGCAAAAGTCATATTCGAAATTCTCTGAAGTACCATGAATATCGATCTCGTCAATATAATTCTTTACCTGTAAAAGTTCATCTTTCATCATTGAATTTATGGCAGTTTCGCCACCAGGCTTTCCGGCAGCAGTTTCAGAATCAAATAAATGAGTTTCCATTTAAAATTCGGAACGATGGTGAAAGAATTTCCGGCATTGACAATGAATTTGGCGACATAATCCGGCTCCATGATTAGGGATTCATTTAGTTGAAGCCCTTCGTTGATTTTGGTGCGGATGTAGCCGATGACCAAAGCATTCACTTTAATATTTCTTGAAGCAAGCTCCTGTCTTAATCCGGCAAGATAAGTGGTAAATGCTGCCTTTGTACTTCCGTAAACGAAATTGCTTTTCCGGCCGCGAACCCCGGAAAGCGAAGACAATCCGATAATTCTTTCTAAATTCTCATTGTTTTCATCCGTAGCTATGATATTCAGAATGGAAACTGCGCCCATGTAATTCACCATCATCATCTGTCGGGTGTCCTGGAAATCTTTTAAAGCCTTTTCATTATCCACTAAAAACCCTGCTGCGTAGATTACAATATGAGGTTTTACGGGAAGTTGATCATAAAATTCCTGATGAGAATCAAAATCTACAGCATCAAAAGATAAAATACTGACTTTTGAACCTAAATTGTTTACTGATACAAATTCTTCCAGAGAAGCTGTATTCCTGGAAGCAGCGATCACTGAAAAGCCTTTTTCAAAATATAGTTTAATAGATTGCTTGGCCACATCGGAATTGGCACCAAGAATGAGAACGGTCTTGTTTGTGTTTTGATTCATAATGGCAAAGATATTTGTTTAAACACTAACCTCACGAATGTTTCTCATTAATAAATGCACTTAGATTATAAAGAAGATGTATCTCTGAGCACTGCTATGGAATGCCTGTAAAAGTTTCGGCGGGGTAAGCAAAGCTTACCCCGCCGAAACGGATATCTTAAAACGGGAAATTATTTTTTCTCGAGGTCGATTTCTTTTTTCTCCGCTTCTTTTTTCTCTGCCGCTTTTTCAGCAGTTTTTGCCTTATCTCCGAAACGGTTTTCCGTAAATTCTCTGGAAACGGCAGCTTTCTCAAATTTCAGTTTACCTGATAACGTTTCGATCACAAAACCGTCATCCTGAACCTGCGCGATTCTTCCGTGAAGACCGGAAGTAAGCACTACCCTGGTTCCTACTTTAAGGCTTTCCTGAAAGTTTTTTTCCTGTTTCTGCTTCTTCATCTGCGGTCTGATCATCAGGAAATAAAATCCGACAAACATTACTCCCATCATGATCAGCATCATAGAATTTCCTCCCTGGGCAGGAGCCTGTAAAAATATTGATAGTAGATTCATGATCTTTATGGTTGAATATTCGCAGTGAACGTTAATTTAATAGGCATTTTTTCCACATTGGCAAATACATCGGCAAACTTACTCACATTTCCGTCGAAGTTGGTAGAATCGAAATGTAATGTGATTTTTCCCTTTTTACCAGGCATAATCGGTTCTTTTGTAAAATCAGGTACCGTACATCCGCATCCCGGTTTTACCTCAGAAATAACCAACGGATTGCTACCCGTATTGGTAACTTCATAAACATGCTGAACCTTATCTCCTTTTTTAATTTTTCCGAAATCGAAATTACTTTCGGAAAGAGCTATTGTTGTCAGCGGCTGTTTGGAAGCAGGGTTAGCAGCAGCAGTCTGTTCTGAAACCGGAGCTGTAGCAGCTGAATCTCCCATAGGAGCAGGGGTTGTAACAGCACTGGAATCTGCTGGTGCAACCGCTGTTTCCGTTGCCGCAGTTTCTTTATTTTCCTTTTTGCAGGAAACCGTTCCAAATGCTATTACAGACAAAGCGATGATTGATAATGTCTTTTTCATATTTCAATATTTATATTCTATTTAAATCTTTACAATATTTATCGAGAATACCGTTAACGAAAATATTAGAACGGTCCGTGGCAAATATTTTTGCAATTTCGATATATTCGTTGATAATAACTCTTGAAGGGGTAAAAGGAAAATTGTCCAGCTCCGCGATGGCCGTTGATAAAATTACTTTATCCATTAAAGAAACCCTCTCCAGATCCCAGTTTTCAAGTCTTTCTTCCAGTTTCTTTTCGTTGTTTTCCCAGCTGTCCAAAGTATTTCTCAGTAATTTAACGGCGAAAGTCTTATCTTCATCGTCTTTAATCATTTTAATTAAAGTACGGCTTTCTTCATCTTCTTTCAGGAAACCGATGGTTTTCTGTACCATGGAATTCGCTATGTGGATATCGTCATACCATGAAAGTTCCTTGTCTCCGAGATAATCGTGGAAGTCGTCATTTTCAGCGATATATCTTAAGAATAATTTTCCGATAAATTTCTGGTCATCTTCAAAAGAATAGCCGTCCTCCTTCATAAAATCCTGGTAACGCTTGCCTGCCGTAATCCTCTGGAATGTTTTCACCAGAAGGTCATCATGCAGGTCCCACTTCAATTGCTTGTGCTGCCCTGTGAAAAATAACCTTTCCGGGTTTTCCTCCAATTTAATTAAAACCTGATTGTTGATGAATTTTTGGTTAGGATTAATATCGGCATCGGTTTTCAGATATTTGTTTTTACCGATTTCGATCTGGTTTTCGGCCAGTTCTTTCAGGGAAACCAGGAAATTCAGTTCATAGATATAGAGATGATAGATTTTCTCTATTCCGGCGAACATGTTTTTCTCTAACACATCAAACTTCACAGGATTCTGGTAATAAGAATACACAGTCTGTACTACTTTTTCACGGATTTGTCGTCTTCCTAACATTCAAAGAGCTTTTTATGGGTGCAAAGATACAAAATTTAAAATTTATGAAATTCGAAGTCGGATACATTTTCGTAATTTTGTAAAACTTTATGAAAGCGCTAAAAACATTAAACCCGTACTTCTTTAAACACAAACTCCTGTTGTTTTGGGGAGTATTATTCATCATCGCCAGCAACTTTTTCAACATTTATAAAGTGCAGTTCGTGGGAAAATCTGTGGACGAGCTTACAAAAAACGGAAACCTTGGCTTCAACCGTCAGGTTTTGATCTATGTTGCCATTATTGTCGGCTGTTCACTGCTCACCGGCTTTTTCACTTTTATGATGCGTCAGACGATTATCGTAGCCTCAAGAAGAATCGAATATGAACTGAAAAACAGAATTTACCGGCATTATCAGGATTTATCGTTAACCGATTATAAACAAACTACCATCGGAGATTTAATGAACCGATTGAGTGAAGATGTTGTAGCGGTACGGATGTATCTTGGGCCGGGTGTTATGTATGTAGCCAACCTTATCGTCCTGGTCGTCATCACTGCGATCTATATGCTCAAAACGAATATTTCGATGACGCTCTGGACCCTGCTGCCGCTTCCGGTTCTATCGTTTGCCATCTATAAAGTAAGCTCGATCATCAATAAAAAGTCGAAGATCATGCAAAAAAGCCAGTCGGGGATTTCCACTTTTGTACAGGACAGCTTTTCCGGGATCCGGGTGGTGAAGTTCTTCGCCAAGGAAAATTACATTAAGAAAAATTATGGAGCGAAAGTTACCGATTATCAGGACAAAGCTCTGGATTTAGCAAAAACAGAAGCATATTTCTTTACGATTATTTTATTTGTGATCGGTCTGCTGAATGTAGCCATTATCTGGGTCGGCGGCCAGAAATACATTGCCGGAGAGCTTAGCATCGGTAAAATTGCCGACTTTTTCATGTACATTAACACCCTGATTTTCCCTTTCTCCATGGTAGGTTGGGTGACTTCCGTGAACCAGCGGGCTGAGGCTTCCATGCAAAGGATTAATGAATTTATGGATAAAAAATCAGAGATTGTCAACACCAATTTTGAAAAATACGGCATCAAAGGAGACATCGAGTTCAGGAATGTTTCTTATATCTATCCGAATACCGGAATTAAGGCACTTGATAATTTAAGCTTTACACTGAAAGCCGGGGAATCTATGGCGATTATGGGAAAAACCGGAAGCGGAAAGTCTACCATTGCCCTGCTCTTATGCCGCCTGATTGATCCTACGGAAGGGCAAATCTTAATCGACGGTAAAAATCTTAAAGAGCATAATCTGGAAAATTACAGGAACTATAT
Source organism: Chryseobacterium sp. sg2396 (assembly GCF_042610505.1). Taxonomy (NCBI): domain Bacteria; kingdom Pseudomonadati; phylum Bacteroidota; class Flavobacteriia; order Flavobacteriales; family Weeksellaceae; genus Chryseobacterium; species Chryseobacterium sp. sg2396. Next base: position 37,043 of record NZ_JBHGAQ010000010.1, read on the forward strand.
CGGCTATATTCCACAGGAAAGTTATCTCTTCTCCGATTCCATAGAAAACAATATTGGTTTTGCCATCGACCATCCTTCCCATGAAAAGGTGGTTGAATATGCCAGAATAGCCGATGTGGACAAAAACATCGTGGGATTCAAGGAACAGTACAAGACGATGGTTGGGGAACGCGGCGTCATGCTTTCGGGAGGCCAGAAGCAGAGAATATGTATCACTAGGGCATTGATTAAGGACCCGAATATTATCATTTTCGATGACTCCCTTTCCGCACTCGATACGGAAACGGAACAGAATATTCTTGAAAATATCGACCGCAAAATCCGCAATGCTACCTCTATAATCATCACGCACAGAGAGTCTAGCGCACAGCGGGCCGATAAAATCCTTAACTTAACCGAAATTAACAATTCCATAACCGCATAGCTTATTCATTCACAAATGTTAAATAAATCATAAAAAAAATTTTGTGATTAAAAGAAAACTTTTATATTTGTTCCTAACAAGATTAAAAAATATCTAACAATGAGTGAATACAAGGAACGCCATGAAAATGAAATTTTCACAAAGGTGTTAAAAGCAGGGAGAAGAACTTATTTCTTTGATGTGCGCGAGACGAAAGCAGGAGATTATTATCTTACGATTACCGAAAGCAAAAAGAATTTCGGAGAGAATGGAGAAGCTACATTTGAGAAACACAAAATTTATCTTTACAAAGAAGATTTTAAAAGTTTTCAGGAGATGTTTAATGAATCCACAGATTTCATCATTAACGAGAAGGGTGAGGATGTAATATCGGAAAAGCATGATAAAGACTTCAAAAGCAGATCATACACGATCGATTCTGACGACGAAGTTTAAAAAAGAATAATTCTAAAAACACAAGCATCTGGAAAAAGATGCTTTTTTTGTGCCTGAAAAAGATTATCAGAAAAGCACTCTTATAAAATATATTTTTATGTAATTATAGTATTCAGATTAGCCAAATTTTTTGGTTGATCCCTTTTTAGATCAACCAAACTTTTTGCTTAGTTCCCAACTTTTGTGCTTGATCCGTTTAATCTTGAATTTATATAAAATAAAAAAGTACACTTTTGAAAAGTGTACTTTAGTTTGGGTGAATGATGGGTCTCGAACCCACGACCTTCGGAACCACAATCCGACGCTCTAACCAACTGAGCTACAATCACCGTTTTGTGAGTGCAAATATAGGAAAGATTTTTTAATTACCAAATAATTCCGTCAAAATTTTTCAATGCAATCAGCTTCTCAGACGTAAATCCCTCAGCATAAGTCACTCCCGAAAGCCTCCCTAGATCCTGAGCCCGGTACGTCAGGCTTTCGAAAAAGTCTTTTGAAGTAATTGGAGTCTGAGGTTCTTTTGAAGCCGGGTCATAAAACTGTGTTTTAAAGGCCATACAGGCAGCAATTTTTTTATCCAGATGGTCTGAAATATCAATAACGAACTCAGGCTCGATATTTTTCCACTGGATGTAATGAAAAATATGCTTCGGCCTCCAGACCTCCTGACTTTCTCCCTCCAAAACCGTTTCAATTTTTCTCAGGCCTGCTAAAAAGCACGCATCCGACACTAATTTCGCTCCTTTTGCATGATCCGGATGTCTATCATCAATTGCATTTGCCAAGACGATTTCCGGCCTGTATTTGCGGACCATTTTTACGATCCTCATCTGATAGTCCTCGGAATTTTCAAGAAAGCCATCTTTCATTCCAAGATTTTCTCTTGCCGCAACTCCTAAAATTCTGACTGAGTCTGCCGCTTCCGCTTTCCGGGTCTCTTCATTTCCCCGTGTTCCGAGTTCTCCTTTTGTAAGGTCAACGATGACACAGGTTTTTCCTTCTGAAACCATTTTGGCAAGTGTTCCGCCACACCCCAGTTCCACGTCGTCAGGATGCGCCCCAAAAGCAAGTATATCTGTTTTCATATTTTCAAAGATAAGATTTAAAATAAAAACTTCCCAAACCTTAGGATGGGAAGCTGATGATCTATAATTTAGAATTTAAATTATTTATTAATTTCTGCGTTCAGTTTTACCGCGTCCTGATACGTAGGATCTAATTGAACTGATTTCGCTACGTATTCTTTTGCTTTTGCAGGATCAGAATCTTTATTCATATACGCCACTGCGAAGTAAGCATATGCCAATGTCTGCTTGTTAGCTTCCTGATCAGCCGGCTTAACGGTACTGATGAATTTTTCGTAAGCCATTTTAGCTGCATCATTGTTTCCTGCCTGCTGGTAAGAATATCCTAAGCTGTAATAACCAGGTGCCCAATCAGGTAAAAGGGCATTCATCTTCTGCCATGTAAGGATCGCTCCGTTCCAGTTTTTAGCATCCTGATAAGCCGTTGCCAGTTTGAAAAGGGAATCCGAATCCTGAGCATTGGCAGCAACTTTCTGTTTCAATCCTTCAATCGTCGGGTTGGTAGGACCCGCATCTACATCAGCCTGAGAAGCTCCTCCTCCTGCAATTTTCACTAACTCCAAATCCCACTTTAAGGTTTCATCTTTAGCTGCTTTTGCAATAGCTATTTTTTGCTGTGCCTCTGACATCAAAGCAGTTTTCTTAGATGCATCAGTCTCAGTTTTTGCTAATCCTGCTGCGATAAGTCCCTGAAGTCCCTGATCTGCAGGCTGTACTCTTGACTTTTCAGCCTGAGAGATAAAACTGTCTAAATTTTGTTTAGCTTCTGCATATTTGCCATCAGCGTATAATTGATAAGCTCTGAGCTTAAATTTGATCGGATCATTGATTTTGTCGAAAATTTTATCCAATACCTGCTTAGAATTCGCGTAATCTTCATTGGTAAAATAAAGTTTGGCAATCTCCAACTGCGTATAAGGATCTTCGTCAGCATATTTCGTATAATTGATCAAATCCTGAGTCGCTTTAGCATTTTGCTGGTATCTGATATCATACGCAGCCAATGCTTTGTAAGCCGGTGCATAAGAAGGATCTGTTGCAATTGCCTTGTCGATACTGGTTTTAGCCTGTTGCCACTGTTGCGCAGCCATCCATAGCGTTCCGATTCTCGTATATACAGAAGCTTTATTTTTTGCCAGAGGCAATGCTTTGTCATAAGCTGTCATCGCATCTCCCGGCATTCTTTTGATACGGTAAGCATCTCCTAAAGTATAGTAGTAGTAAGCAGGAACTCCTTTTTTCTCTGCTCGCTCGATTGCTTTATTCAGGAACTGAATGGCAAGGTCCGGAGAGTTATTCTTTTCAAATAATGTCAATGCTTCAGCTGCTCTGAACAGTACTTCAGCGTCTTTCTCTCTTGAATCGGATACTATCTTCTGAATTTCAGCGACTGCATTTTTATCCCCTTTTCCAAGCTTCACGGTAGCAAGACCAATTTTATTCAGATAGCTTCTACTGTCGGCTGCAAGACCTTTATTAAAATTTTCTGTAGCAGCGGTAAAGTCAGGCTCTCCCTGTTTCAAGTATGTATTTCCCAAATAGAAATAATTTTCAGCAGTAGGTGCTGAAGCAATCATGTTCGTAAAATTAGTTTTTGCCTGAGCGTATTTATCGCTGTCTACGCTGTTAATACCATCCTGTACGGTCTGCGCATAAGCAAAATTGGTAAAAAATACCACAGCGGCTCCCAAAGCAATCTTCTTTACATTCATATTCATTATATCTTTCATTTTATAATTCAATCTAAATTCCGATTTATATTTACACAATTTCCAGACCAAAATACTATATTTATTTTGGTTAAAGGATTAATTTAATACTTTTTAACGCATCTGTACTTCTCTCCTATACAGGTTATAAGGCTGTAATCCTTCTTTCTGAACAATCATCTGCCCAAGCTGTGTGCAGGAATACCGTATAAAACCGTTAGCAATATTAAAGTTACCTTCATTTGTTAAAAAATACAAAACTCTGGTAAAAGGGTAAGTCATGTTTCGAAGGTTTTCATAATCTGTACTGTATAATTTTCCTTTATTTTCAACAGGAAGAATTTTCACCATACTTCTTAGCTGTTCCGATTCTTTATCATAAGGACGACTGAAGGTATTCAACCCGATAACACCTATTTTATTGGGATATTTGTTTAACTCCTCTATTATATTCTTACTGCCCGGAATAACAGAAAATTTTAAATTTTTCGGCTGTTGATTAAGCTTTTGTGCAACAAAATTAAGGTTACTGGAATTAGTCCCGTCAAAAATGAATTCTTTGTTATCAGATTGCATTCCTTTGGTTATTTCCTCCATTGAAATACTATTCTTTGGGGAATCTTTAGGAACAATAAAAAGTACTGCATCTGCAGCGAACCTGGCAGGTAAAAAGTTACGGTCCACCCGCTCTTTATAAGTTTTCATTTCTTCAGGAGACAAATCTCTGGACATGACGATAATTCTTGTTTTATCATTCAGTAAATCAAGAAATCCCAAATCTTCTTTTTTCGTAGAAACCTTTATTTTGGTTTCCGGATAGCTAAGCATATAGCCTTCCGCTAAAGCTTCGGTAACGCCTTTAAAAGATTCATCCGTAAGAATCGTCATTTCCCCTTTATGATAAGATGGTGATTTGTCTTCGTTTTTACAACTATTCAATACTATAACACCCAGGAAAAACAGTATCATCAGTCTAAAATTATTCTTCATTTCCTGAATTTTTAATTTTTGTAACCGCTCTGTAGATCCTGAAAATACCGTAAAGAATAAGAAGGGTGCCTAATACATACGCAACACCCGGCTCCAGAACTGTAAAGAAGAATTTATAAAAAATCACCACGCCCCCAAGGACGATGTAAAACAATCCTGTAACCAAGGATAACCAATTGAACATCATATAACAAAAATACCAAAAAAAATAAAAAGAGAAGCATAAGCTTCTCTTTTTTCATATTATTTAAAAGATAGATAACATTTATCCTTCAAAGTTCATTGTCAGCGGTAATCTGAACCGGTAACGCACAGACTGTCCGTTAATTTTAGCCGGAGTCCATTTGTTTTTAATTGACTTAATGGTTCTGATTGCCTCAGCATTGAAATCTGAATTTCCCCCTGACGCTTTTACGTCTGTAATACTTCCATCTCTTTCTACTACGAAAGTAATTTCTGTTTTTACAGTACCTTCATCACCATTCATTGCAGAACCGTCAAAGTTACTGGAAACTTTGTTTCGGAAAGCATTAATCCCTCCAGGGAATTCCGCAGTCTGCTCTACTTCCGTATATACTTGGTTTTCATTAACCTGAGGCTTAACTTCGGCAGTTGAAGCTCTGGTACCGGTAGATGGCGGCGGAGGTGGCGGTGTATATGCCGGAGCTTTTACCCCTTCCTGATTTGTAAGACCTGTCGTCGTTTCCAACTGCTTGGAAATCGGTGGCGGTGGCGTTTCAACCTTCGGCGCTTTTACAGGCTCAGGAACTACGTTCTGAATCACCTCAATCTTCTCCTCTTTCGGTGGTGGAGGTGGTGGAGGTGGTTCTTTTTCTTTAGGCTGCTCGATAATTTTATCTTCCTGAAGAACATCTACCAAGTCTGCCTTCACTTCCTGTTTAGGCGGCGCGGTAAGCCTCTTAATGGTAAGATAAATAAATGGAGACAAAGCAGCCACAAGGAATAATGCGGTTCCAATGATAAAAGATTTCGTCAGAAGTTTTGGATACTGATTTCTTAAATCGTACGCGCCATATTCCTTGTTTCTATTTTCAAATACGATCTCATCTAAAGTAAGATTAGAATCGTATACATTTTCATTTGCCATAGATTTACAATTTTATGGTTTAAATTACTTTGTAGCCGGTGCTGTTGTAGCAGCAGCCGCTCCGGAATTACCAACTTTTCTGTCATAAATAGCTTTCTCCCAAGGTTTCAGATCGGTAACCCCGTACTGCTCACTCTTCGTGATGGCCATTTCGTCAAGAATATCTACAAAGTTTTTGTATACGGCATCATCAGTCGGTTTGATAATCACTGTAAATTTGGATTTATCTGCCGCATTTGCTTTTGCCTGCTCAATCACCTTTCTCACTCCTTCTCTATCAAAAGTTGTTTCATTAAGATTCTGGTCTGTCAGAGAGGTATTATCCTGCTGGTGCCAGAATATCTTATTGTCTTTTCCTAATAATAAAGAAATAGAATTTGAAAGTTTAATTTCCGTTGGAGGTGGTTTTTGCTTGTCATCTTTCGGTTTTGCCGGAAGACCCAAATCCATCACATTCGGTTTAGAGAATGTCGTGGTGAACATAAAGAAGGTAATCAAAAGAAACCCTAAGTCCACCATCGGAGTCATATCTACGCGGGTATTCTGCTTCTTGGATCGAACCTTGCCGCCTTTCCCGCCTTTTTCCTGTACTTGTACTTCTGCCATTTCTAAATGATATTATTCATTAGGTTTACCTTCTTGTGATGTAATCAACCAAAATTTAAGAAAATCAATATCTCTTAAACCCTCAAATAAGCTTTTTACTTTAGGATACTGAGTAGTAACGTCACCTTTAATCGCTAGTTTATAACCAGGATTAACGGCCAAACTTTCTTTTACCCAATCTACTAATTGCTTATTTGTACTATCCATAGGAATCCCGGTAGGACTCTTGAAACTCTTCTGTTCGTCATCTGGCAAATCAAGATAGCTTTTCAGCTGGTTCATAGGAACGCCGATAGCCTGTACTTTTTTGAATGCAGTTTTTTCGTTATTGTCAAAAGTAACGCCGTACTTTTTACCCATATTCTCTAAAAGCTGTACTCTTTCCGATCCATTATCTACCGGCTGGAAATAAAATTTTCCGTCCGGAGTTGCGTTGATGGTCATCAAGCTTGCATCTGGAAGTAACTTCTCTGATATTGAAGATGGCGGTTTGATCTGCTCCACATCAGGTTTTTTAAACTGAGTGGTCAAGATAAAGAATGTAAGCAGCAGGAATGCAACGTCACACATTGCCGTCATATCCGTCACTACTCCATGTCTTTTTGGTTTGACTCTCGCCATTATTATTAATGATTTTTAATTAAACTTCTTTTTACTTAGACAAATTCTCTGCTGATTAGTTAAATTCAGCGAAAGACTGCTGGATGCTCATAGCGATCTCATCGATCTTATAAGTTAATCCGTCGATTTTAGAAGTAAAGAAGTTATAAAGGATGATAGCGATTGCTGAAGTACCAATACCTAAAGCCGTGTTGATCAAGGCCTCGGAAATACCTGTAGAAAGAGCCGCAGCATCCGGAGTACCACCTCCTGAACCTAATGCGAAGAATGCCTTGATCATCCCGATTACCGTACCTAAAAGTGCTACTAACGTTGCAACAGTACCTAAAGTAGAAAGAATCATCATGTTTTTCTCAAGCATTGGCATCTCAAGCGTTGTAGCTTCTTCGATCGCTTTGTTAAGCGCTACCATTTTCTGTTCTTTGTTCAGCGTAGTATCATGAGACAGAGCCTTGTATGTGGTAAGACCTTCTTTCACAACATTTCCAACAGAACCTTGCTGTCTGTCGCACTCTTCCAAAGCTTCATCAATTTTGTTTTGATTCAGCAGGCTTCTTACCTGAATTACGAAGTTATCCAAGTTACCTTTTCCTGCAGCTCTACCTAAAACCAATGCTCTTTCAATGGAAAATACGATTACGGTCAGCATGAAGGTAATAAGGATCGGTACAATAACACCACCTTTGTAGATAATACCTAAGAACGACTCTGGGTGAATGTCTTTTCCTTCAACATCTGAGAAAGCAACAGATCCTGCACCAAGTTTGTCTGCATCTTTAAAGTTTCCTGGACTACCCAGAACGAATAAATAAATACAAATTCCTATTGCAAAGATGATAGGAATAATAATAGCAGGGTTTAGACCTCCCGATTTTCTAGCAATTACTTGCTCATCATTTTTTGAAACATTCATTTCCATATTTAACTAAATTATATTGTTTTAAAATTTTACAAGATGTAAATTAAAGGCAAAAATAATTAAAATGCAAGAGTCTTAAATAAACATTTTGCTTTTTTTTGATAACAAAATTTTAATACAATTCCGATATTATAATTATTTTCTTTTTTTTTGGCAATATTTTTTAATTTAAGCTTTTACATTAAAAAGTTAAAAAAATTCAGCCTTCATTTTTTTTAAATTGCCAATGTTAAATTTTATTTAAATTACTATATTCACAATTCTGTGAGGCACCACAATGATTTTCTTAGGTGTTTTACCTTCCAGAACCTGCTGCATTTTTTCATCTTTCAATATCTCATCTTCCACTTCTTTAGCGGTAAGCTGTGCAGAAAGCGAAATTTTAAACTTCATTTTACCGTTTACACTTACCGGATACTGGATTTCGTCTTCTACCAGGTACTCTTCATTAAGTACAGGGAATTTTTCAAACTCAATGGATTTGTTGTGTCCCAGTAAACTCCAAAGCTCTTCACAAATATGAGGTGCATACGGAGAAATGATAACGGCAAGAGGTTCCAAAATATTGCGTTTGTTGCATTTTATTTTTTGCAGTTCATTTACCGCGATCATAAATGAAGATACTGATGTATTGAAAGAGAAGTTTTCAATATCGTAAACGACCTTCTTTATTAAGGTATGCAACACTTTATATTCCGCTTTCGTCGGCTCTTCATCGGAAACAGAGAATGTATCGCCGTCAAAGTACAGGTTCCAGAATTTTTTCAAAAATCCGTAAACGCCGCTTAATCCTTGCGTATTCCAGGGCTTGGATTGTTCCAGGGGTCCAAGGAACATTTCGTACAACCTCAATCCGTCGGCTCCGTATTCGTCACAGATGTCATCCGGGTTTACAACGTTGTATTTCGATTTGGACATCTTTTCCACTTCACGGCCGGTAATGTATTTTCCGTCTTCCAGAATAAATTCGGCATCGGCATAATCGGGTCTCCATGCTTTAAAGGCCTCTGTATCCAGTTCATCAGAAGTCCCTTTTAATAAGGATACGTCTACATGAATTTGCTGGGTGTTGTAATCTTTGGCCAAACTTTTAGATACATATTGATTAGTACCGTCAACTCTATATACAAACGCACTCATTCCCAAAATCATCCCTTGATTAATCAACTTCTGGAAAGGTTCATTATGACTGATATATCCTCTGTCCTTTAAAAACATGTTCCAGAATCGGGAATACAACAAGTGGCCGGTAGCGTGTTCGCTTCCGCCGATGTATAAGTCTACTTGTCCCCAATAATCTGCAAGCTCTTTTTCCACAAAAGCCTTATCGTCATTCGGATCCATATATCTCAGGAAATACCATGAGCTTCCTGCCCATCCCGGCATGGTAGATAATTCCAACGGGAAAACGGTGGTTTCATTAATAAGATCAGTATCTACAACTTTCTGAGCGATTTCATCCCAGGCAAAAGTTTTGGCATTTCCCAATGGCGGATCACCGTCTTCAGTCGGTAAATATTTTTCTACTTCCGGAAGTTCCAGCGGCAAAGCCGAAACCGGCAAAGTGTAAGGCATTCCATCCTTATAATATACGGGAACCGGCTCTCCCCAATAGCGCTGTCTTGAAAAAATCGCGTCCCGCTGTCTGTAATTTGTTGTTCCGTGGCCGATTCCTCTTTTTTCAATAGCCGAAATGATGAATGCTTTGGCATCGTTATAATTCAGTCCGTTCAGGAAATCGGAATTCACGCATACCGAATCTTTGGAATCAAAAGAAGCTTCCTGAACATCCTCATCCGTCTCCACTACTTTTTTGATTTCAAGATTGAATTTTTTGGCGAAACGGTGATCGCGTTCATCGTGTGCGGGAACGGCCATAACTGCTCCGGTTCCGTAGCCCATCAGCACATAATCCGAAATAAAGACCGGCATTCTCTCATTGCTGAAAGGATTTACGGCATAGCTTCCGGTAAAGGCACCAGAAACATTCTTCACGTCAGACATCCGGTCCCTTTCGGTTTTTTTGGAAGTTTCTTCGATGTAGTTTTCGATTTCCGTTTTCTGAGCTTCGGTTGTAAGGGCTTCCACCAAAGGATTCTCAGGAGCCAGCACCATAAAGGTTGCTCCGAAAATCGTATCAGGTCTTGTGGTGAAAACTTCTACCGTTTCATTCTGCCCTTCGATATTAAATTTAACCTGTGCGCCCTGCGATTTCCCGATCCAGTATTCCTGGGAATCTTTCAGAGGCTGTGGCCAGTCCAGTGTTTTTAATCCCTGCAGCAATCTTTCGGAGTAGGCAGAAATCCTCATGCTCCACTGCATCATCTTTTTCTGAAAAACCGGGAATCCTCCTCTTTCGGATTTTCCGTCTTTTACTTCATCATTCGCCAGTACCGTTCCTAGAGCAGGACACCAGTTAACAGTAGTCTCTGCTCTGTAAGCCAGACGGTAATTTAATAGAATATCTTCTTTATCTATTGCAGAAGCGGCGTTCCATTCTTCTGCGGTGAAATCAAGCTCATCATTTTGATTAGCATTCAATCCTTCTGTACCTCTTTCTTCAAAATGTTTGATCAGGGTCTGGATAGATTCTGCCTTATCTGCATCTTTGTTATACCAGGAATGGAACAGCTCAATGAAAATCCACTGCGTCCATTTATAATAAGATGCATCGGAAGTTCGCACCTCACGACTCCAGTCGAAAGAGAAACCGATTTTTCTCAACTGCTCTTCATATCTTGTAATATTTTGCTCAGTTGTGATCGCCGGATGCTGCCCGGTCTGGATCGCATACTGCTCAGCAGGAAGTCCGAAGCTGTCGTAACCTACCGGGTGAAGCACATTAAATCCCTGATGTCTTTTGTATCTCGCATAGATATCAGAAGCAATATATCCCAGCGGATGGCCTACGTGAAGACCTGCTCCGGAAGGATACGGAAACATATCGAGAACATAAAATTTAGGTTTATCTGTGCTGTTGGAAGTTTTGTAGGTTTGATGCTCTTCCCAGTATTTCTGCCACTTTTTTTCTATCTGCTGATGATCGTAAAACACTTTATTATTATAGATATTATATGTTAGACTTTTGAAATCAGATTATTTTATAATTTATCCCTCATTCAAGATTCACAAAAATAATGATTTTAAAAGAAATGTAAATTTAATTTTGAATTAAATCTCATAAAACAAAAAATCCCATCCGAAGATGAGATCCTGTATTGTATGTTGATTAATTCGTTCAGAGCATTACTGTGGAATTCTCTTGAAGGTATAGGTTTCGGAATGAAATTCTGTAGGGTCCGTTTTATCTTCAAACATTATATTTAAAGAAGTATCGCTGATGCTGATGATCCTTCCCTGATCAGGCTCAACAATTCCCTGATATTTTATCTGGATCGCTTTGCTTGATTTATCATAGCTATAGCTGAAGGTTCTGTCGAAAGTAGGCGTACAGGTTCCCGGCGTTGAGCTGTCTCCCATATCTTTTCTTTTCCCGGCGTTTCCAGAGGAAAAAGTCCATCTTGATGTTTGCTGGCATGTAGTATCAAAAGAAATCCCATCGGAAACCGGCTGCCCACCGGTTGGCACTCTGGTTACTACTTTTTTTACCGGCTGCCACACTCCTACCAGCGGAGCTTCCATCACTTCCGTGGTATCGTTGTTACAACCCGTTGCTACGAATAATGATAAACCTGCAAATAATAATGCTAATTTCTTCATGTATCAAATTTTTCAAGGGCTAAAATTATGATTTATTTATATTATTATACAATATTTTTGAAAAAATATTATTAAAATTTATCATTTTCTGATTACGGCCTTTATAAAATCCTTTAAATGACCTTTATTTAATAAACATTCATCAACCGCAACCCTTTTGTATTCTGTGAAAAAAACTATTTTTGCACAAAACAATGCAAATGCAGGACTTAACGAAAAATAATTTTGATTTCATCCGTGTTCTTCTCGCTTTTATCGTTTTCGTCGGGCATTTGGGGGCACTGAGTGCTTCTCCCGATCTTAAAATTTTTGAGAACAGCCCTATAGAAATTGCTGTTTTCGGATTTTTTGTAGTAAGCGGTTTTCTGATTGCCAGAAGCTACGAGCGCTCGTCGAGCCTCAAAAGTTATATCAAAAAAAGGATACGGAGAATTGTTCCTGCCTATCTGCTGGTTGTTTTCCTCTGCGCTGTTTTATTGAGCCTTGTCAGCACTTACACTTTTCAGGAATATTTCAGCAACACCCAGGTTTACAAATACCTGTTCTGGAATTCCATCTTCCTGAATTTCAAGGCACCGTGGCTGCCTGGAGTTTTCGGAAATCAGGCGGTGAACGGAGCTTTATGGACGCTCAAGATCGAAATGAGCTATTATTTTTCTGTTCCTCTGCTGTTTCTCCTTTTCGGAAAGAATAATAAATATAGAAATATCAGCTTAATCGTTATTTATTTCCTTTCTTTGATCTATCTTAATTATTTTGAATCGCTGAATAAGATCTCCGTAGCCAAGCAGCTTCCGGGCACTTTGTCATACTTTATTCCGGGAATGCTGATTTATTTTAATTTTGATCTGTTCATCAAACATAAGCACACGCTTTTTATCATCGCCATTCTTACGGTCTGGATCGATTTGATTTTTAACATCAAATTCTTTTCGCCGATGATGATCGGGATTATTGTGCTATACATCGCTTATTCTTTTAAATTTCTCAACAATTTCGGGAAGTACGGGGATTTCACGTATGGCATTTACATCTTCCACTTTCCGATTATCCGGACTTTTACGACATTAGGTCTTTTCAGGGATTACAATCCTTATCTCATGGCTGTAGCCTGTATGCTTGTGGTGATCGCCGTTGGGATAAGTTCATGGCATTTTTACGAGAAAAAATTTTTATAAAACACGAATGAAAGAACTTGTTTCCATTATTACGCCTTCTTACAATTCCGCAGAATTCATCGGGGAAACGATACAGTCGGTCCTGGACCAAACCTATGAAAACTGGGAATGGCTGATTTCCGACGACCGTTCTACCGATAATACGGTTGAGATTATCCGTCAATACAACGATCCCAGAATCAAACTTCAGATATTGGAACAGAACGCCGGTGCAGGAAATGCCCGCAACAAAAGCCTGGAAAGGGCTGAAGGAAGATACATCGCCTTTCTGGACTCCGATGACCTCTGGCTCCCGGAATATCTGGAAACGATGACGGATTTCATGCAGGAAAACAAAGCAGAATTGGTATACTGCAACTATTCAAGATGTGATGAACATTCGATGGAGCCGATTTTAAAGGATTTTGAAGCGGATACGGTTGTTACGTTTTCCAATCTTCTTAAAACGTGCAGACTGGCCCCTGTTTCAACAATATATGACACCCAACGCGTTGGAAAATTTTTCTTCCCGGTAAAAAGCAAGCGTGAAGATCACGTGATGTGGCTGAATCTGCTGAAAGAAATTCCGAAAGGCTATCCTCTGAATAAGACGCTGGCAAAATACAGGATGCGCGAAAACAGTGTTTCCCGCAAAAAGAAAAACATCATTAAAGACCAATATCTTGTTTACAAAGAGTTTATGGGGTTTTCCACCCTAACTTCTTTATACTATACCGCCAACTGGGCCCTTAACGGGTTTTTGAAATATTCGAAAATTTTTAATTAAATTTAAAAATGGAATATTCAAAAGAGTTTAAAGCTGCCCTCAGCAATTTTTCATCTGTGGAAAAGGATAAGCTGATTTTCAGACTGCTGAAGAAAGACAAGCTGCTGTCTAAAAAACTGTATTTCGAGCTGATCGATCCCGAAACTACCGATAATAAACGCGATGCGATGGAAGAAATTGTGCAGGAGAAAGTTCTGCTGGCTTCAAAATACATCAGCAACCAGAAATATTTCCTTTCGATTATCCGTAAGATCAGTGCGGAAATTACCGAACATGTAAAGATTACCACCGATAAGTTCGGGGAAGTTTCCCTGAATATCCTTTTGGTAAATGAAATCCTGAAGCATAACGAAGACCTCAGCCGCCAGAGATTCGATAATGTTTATAAACTGTACTTGTATTTAATCAACAAAACGGTAAAGGCTCTTCTGCTAACCAGAAAACTGGATGTTGATTACTGGATGGAGATTGATGAACACCTTGACCATTTGAAAGAAAAAATCCTTCAGAACAAATACCTGTCTAAGCTGTTCATCAACAACGGAATCGATTTCAATTGGCTGACCAGTGACCGGATTCCCGAAAATTTCGACCAAATTATCAAAGACATTAAAAGCCGGGGCTTTTTACGCTAGAATCTTCTTCAGAATCAATTCAGTAGATTCCGATTTTTCGGAAACGAATTTTTCAGCATTTTCAGACATTGATTTAAGCAATTCTTCGTTATTGATCAGAAACAGAACAAAATCGGCGGCAAGTCCTGTATTTTCAAAAGCTCTGCCTCCATCAACGGAAATCAGTTCATCAGCTTCCGGATTCTTCTTATAATGATTTCCGAAAATTACGGGAACACCAAAAGTTGCCGCTTCTAAAATATTATGAAGGCCCGCATCGTGAAAACCTCCGCCCACTACGGCGATATCGGCATAGGAATAGAGTTTCGACAGAAGTCCGATGCTGTCTATGATTAAAATATGGGAATTAAAACCAGCTACGGAAGAATCAATTTTACTGTACAAAAGGGCATTCGGAAACATCTGTTTCAGGGCCTCAACCCTTTTTAGATCATGCGGGGCAACAATAAGCTTTGCATAAGGGCTCAACTGTGAAACTTCTTCCACTATTTTTTCTTCCGGCTGCCATGAACTCCCGAAGACAACAGCTTTATCTTTTCCGATGAATTCCCGGATAAAATCAACATGGTTGTTGCGGTCTCGTAGCTGCTTTACCCGGTCGAATCTTGTGTCTCCCGTCACTGAGGATTTCGTTAATCCAACATTTTTTGCCAGCGCATAAGACATCTGGGTCTGATGAAAAAACCAGTCAATATTTTTTTGAAGCTGCCCTACAAACCATTTCCCGTAAGAGGTAAAGAAAGACTGGCGGTCGTAGAACAAAGCAGAAATCACATAGGTTTTGGCTCCTTTGCTTTTCAGCTCTTCCAACAGATGATACCAGTAATCATATTTCACCGTAAAAAATAGTTGAACATCAAACTGGCGTACAAATTCTTTTACACAGGATTTTGTATCAAAAGGAAGATAGCAGATCACATCGGCAATATTTTCTTTTTTAACCACATGCTCATATCCGGAAGGTGAAAAGAAAGTTATCAGGATTTTATGATCGGAGAAATGGTTTTTCAATCTTTCCAGAACAGGCAGCCCCTGTTCATATTCCCCTAAGCTCGAAGCATGCATCCAGATCACTTTATCGGATTTTAAAAACTCGGTTTTTACTTTCTGCAGGGATTCTTTCCTGCCTTCAACGCCTTTTTTAGTTTTATCATCAAATAAAGAAAACATTTTCATCCCGAAAATGAGAAGATGGATGAACAGATTATACAGAAAAGCCATCATAATTCAATTTTAATTTTTCACAATCATTTATGCTGAAGGATCTGAAACAGCATCCATTTTAACCACCCACAGAAGTGTTTCTGTCTGTACCATTGGAACCGTATTGTTTTATCATTTAAAAATACCTACGAAGATGAACAGGACGATCAGGCTTCCGATTACCGAAAACAGCGTAGAAGACACGGCAACCCTTGGTTTTGCCTTCTCATCTTTGGAATATCGGAACATATAATCCTGGCCGTTCAGAAAGATCAATGTAATCAACAGAAAAAGCCATCTTACAAAAATTTTCATAATCAAAAACTGTGCATTTTTATTTGCTTCGGTAATTTCTACAGGATAGTTGGAGGACTCCGGACTTCTGACCACGTAGGCAAATAGAAAATAAAGACCCGTTAAGACCGCCGGCATCAGAAAGGCATATTTCTTATTCCCGAAATTATCCGCCTTTACGTCGAAATCGAAATGGATCGGAATGACCTGTGGTAAAGATTTATACTGTTTTACGGTAAACCACCACAGAAAAACCAGTAGTACGAAATTTAAAATATCAAAAACAGTAAATAGAATATTTTCCATTTCAGACAGATTTTAAGTTAAAGCACACTTTTAATCACTCTCAGTTTATGCGTGTGCTTGTTCAGTTCTATATTGAAGATCCCGGTAGAATCCAGCGTATCGATTCTCACTTTTCCGGAAGCATGAATAATTCGCTGATTTTCCAGCATGATCCCGACATGTACGATTTTCCCTTCCGGATTTTCAAAAAAAGCAAGATCGCCGGGCCGACTTTCTTCCACAAAGCTTAAGGATTCGCCAACATTTACCTGCTGGGAAGCATCCCTCGGTAATTTTATATCGTGGATTTTATAGACCAGCTGGGTAAAGCCGGAACAGTCTACCGCAAAGAAACTCTTCCCGCCCCACAGGTAAGGTACATTGATAAATTCTTTTGCCGTCAAAGCAATGCTTTCGCGTACCTCATGGCTTCTTTTTGAAGCAACCACCGGAAACTCCACTTCCGAACCCATCGAAAGCAGTGTTTTTCCGTCGTTCATCAATACGGAAGCGAAATCTTCGGTAACAACCGTCACTTTACGTTTTGCAAGTACCTCATCTTCAACCGGACGGAGCTGTTTGGTATCCATCCATCCTTCATAGCCGTCGTAATGCATTTTTATTCTGGTCCAGTTTTTATTCACTTCCAGAATATCCGCACTTTCGCCAAAGAGTATTTCCGTGACGATTTCAGCACGGTCGGATGCTTCCGCCCGGACTGGTGCTACCGTAACGCTACAAATTCCTTTATTCATCAGTTTATATTTGGTTTACAGGTTGAAAATAAAGCTTAGAAATGACACATGATCCTCACATTATACTCATTCGTCTATTTTCTTCTCAGGAAGTTTACCCCGTCCCGCAAAGGTAAAATAAGATTTTCAAAATCGTCGTCTTTCGCGATCAAATCATTCAGTTCTTTAATCACCTGAGTAGATTTCTGTTTTGGATTTTCTTCCAGCACTTTTCCGTACCAGAGCACGTTATCGAACATCACGACCGATCCCGATTTCGTTCTCGGCTTGATCAGCCTGAAATATTCCGCATAATTTTCTTTATCGGCATCAATGAACACCAAGTCGAACATCTCATTGGTTTCCTTTAAAAATTCTTTGGCATCCTGAAGCTTAAAATGGATCTGCCCGGAAAATTCGCTTTCCGAAAAAAATTTTCTTGGTAAATAGGCCAGATCTTCATTCACATCCAGAGTGGTGATCTTCCCGTTCTTAGCCATTCCCGCAGTAAGACATAGCGTGGCATATCCGGTAAAAGTTCCTATTTCCAGAATATTTTCCGGCTGTATCATCTGGGAAATGATCGTTAATAATCTTCCCTGCTGATACCCGGAAATCATATGGGGCTGCGTAGTTTTCTGATAGGTTTCACGTCTCAGTTTTCTCAGCATTTCAGGTTCCGACGAAGCGTGTGTTTCCAGATACCTGTCCATCTCCGGATTTTTTTCTTCAAAAAAGCTCATTCTACAAATTTTAGGCAGTTCAAATTTACTTAAATATAACAAAAACGAGTGTAAAAACCGGAATATTCTGCCGATATAGAAAATCCCGGGCGCAATTACAGTAAAAATATAAGATATGTCTAATTTTTTGTCTAAGAGTAAAAACATATGCAAACATATTTTCTGAAAAACTACTTACCCATAAACATCCAATTCATTTTTTAAGAGAATTATTTATTAAAACAACAAGATTTAATTTGAGAAGATAAAAAAATCCCGAATGACTTCGGGATTTCTTTTTATGTCGGTTAGACGATTAAAATTATTTCTTCGGCGCGATGTCCATCAGTTTCATGAATTCATCCAGCTTAGGCATAATGATGATTTCGGTTCTTCTGTTTTCAGCTCTTCCGGAAACACTCATGTTGGTTGCTTTAGGATTGTATTCTGAACGTCCTCCTGCAGTAATCCTTGCCGGATCCACTCCAAACTGCGTCTGTAAGATTTTAGCTACCGAAGTTCCTCTTAAAGCAGAAAGATCCCAATTGTCTCTTGGCAGGTTCGGTGAGTTTAAAGCGGCGTTATCCGTGTTCCCTTCGATCAGTACGGAATATTTGTCGTAGTCGTTGATTACCTTCGCTACTTTTCCTAACACTTCCTGAGCGGCAGGCAATACATTGTAATCTCCGGTTTTGTATAACATTTTGTCTGAAAGCGAAATCATAACCACGCCTTTCAGCACTTTTACCTGAACATCGCTGTCTGCTACGTTATCCAAAGATCTCTTCAGTTTATTGGATAAAGCCATGTTCAGACTGTCATTCTTCGCATTGTTTGAAATCAGCTGCTTGATGTATGAGTTTGAAGAGTTGATTTCCCCAACTAACTTATCGATATTCGCAGAGCTTTTCCCTGAGTTCGACAGACACGCATCCAATGAAGATTTCAACGCATCATGCTGGCTCTTCAGTAAACTATTCTCACTGGCCAAAGCTGAATTCTGAGATTTCAGATCCTGAATTTCCCTCTGCCTTTCTCCTACGTTTTCTATACACTGCTTGTAATTTGTGCTTAACGCATCATACTGCTTTTTGCTGATACAAGATGTCATTCCCAGCGCCATTGCAGAAACTGCTAAAATTTTAAAAATTTTCATAAATAATCATTTTTAGACGGATCAAAGGTAACAAAATTCAATTTAATTATATGGATTATCTTTGCAGAAAGAAATTCCGAATCTCTATGTTGGACATATCAGCATTTAAAAACCAGCTGGCCCTGTTAATTCATAGTCCTGAAAATCAAAGCTATCTGCTTGCGGTTAGCGGCGGCGCCGATTCTATGGTATTGGCCCAGTGTTTTAAGACGTTAGGGATTGCATTTCAAGTAGCCCACATCAATTATAAACTCCGCGGAGAGGATTCTGAGCAGGACCAGAAAGTAGTGGAGGATTTCTGCAAAAGGCATTATATTAAATTTCATTTATATTCGGTTTCGGAAAAAGACCGGAAGCCTGAAAATTCCATCCAGCTCTGGGCAAGGGAACTGAGGTATACTTTTTTCAAACAGATCCGGAAAAATGAAAATCTGGAATTCCTGGTGACGGCCCATCATCTGAACGATCAGCTGGAAACCTTTATCATCAACCTTTCCAAAGCTGCGGGAATTAATGGACTGAGCGGGATTCCCGCCAATGAAAATCATATCCTCCGGCCTTTGCTGCCTTTTTCAAAAGAGGAAATCTACACTTTCGCGAAAGAAAACAGGATTGAATACCGGGAAGATCTTTCCAATAAAAAAAGTGATTATCTAAGAAATAAAATCAGGAATGAGATAGTTCCCAAGTTGATGGAAACCAATGAGCATTTTTTAGAAAATTTTAGAAAGAGTTCTTCTTATCTCAATCAGGCCCGGGGGTTTATTCAGCAGCAGATCCTGGATATTGAAAACCGAATAACGATATTTAACCCTTCCCATAAAATTCTGTCAAAGGAAAAGCTAAACAATGAAAGTGATTTTGTAAAATTTGAGATTCTGAAAAAATACGGCTTTCATCAGGAAAAGGAAATTCCTAAAATTTTTACTGCCGGAAACGGGAGCCTATTTTTATCGGAAACCCATCAGCTGATGATAAATTATAATGAACTTGTTTTAAGCAAAAAAACAGAAGAAGAGGTACAGGAATCTGAACACGAAATTATTTTGATGGAGAAATTCGACTTTTCCGAAAACCGGATGACAATTAATCTCGAAAATATAACGGGAATTGAGGAAATCAATAAAAGCATAAACTGGGATTTTGACGCACTGAAACTTCGCTTTCCATTGCGGTTGCGGAGGCCGAAAGAAGGGGATGAATTTTATCCTTTGGGATTTTCAGGTAAAAAGAAAGTTTCCAAGTTTTTTAGGGACGAAAAATTATCTATTTTAGCAAGGCAAAAAATATGGCTTCTGACCGATGGCGAAAATTCCGTACTTGGGGTGATTCCTTTCCGGCAGGACCGAAGATATTCTAGGGATGAGAATACCGAAGCTGTTCTCAAAATTTTTAATAAAAAGTAAAAATGAAATTTAAAAACTGGTTTTTATTGATTCTGTTGTTTCTGGCAACCGGAATCAATGCACAAATCAAAAATCCTGTAAAATTTAAATTTACAATCAACGAATTAGGCGACAATCAATATGAAGCCGTACTGAATGCAATCATAGAAAACGGTTGGCACATTTACTCCAAAGACCTTCCGGAGGACACCGGTATTCCGACGGATTACAAAGTTTCGGGAAAAAACATCGAACTGATTGGAAAGTTTACGGAAACCGGTAAAAAGCATGAAGAATTTTCAGAAGCTTTTGGCGGAAAAATCGTTTATTATTCCAATGCAGCGGGCTTTAAGCAGAAATTTAAATTAAAGGACGGAACCAAGCCGGGCGATGTTGTTGCTGAAATTACCTATCAGACCTGCGATGACAGGGTTTGCCTTGCACCGAATACGGTAGAATTCAACAAACAGGTTAGCCCGAAAGGAACTGCTGAACCTGCAAAAACAGATGAAAAAGCTGAAGCTGCAAAAGATTCCCTGCAGCCCTCACCCGATACGATAAGTGTTGTTGAGACTACTGCGCCTGTAGCCAAAGCAGCAGCCCTGGATCCCAAGCAACTGAAAATATCGTCTATTGATATAAAAAATCCGCTGACGGACTGCGGAACCGGATCTTCCAAAATCAATGAAAATTACTGGACCTATCTTTTGTTAGGGTTTATCGGCGGACTGATTGCATTACTTACACCTTGTGTATTCCCAATGATTCCGCTAACTGTTTCTTTCTTTACGAAAGGCAATAAAAACCCGGCAAAAGGAAAGAGAGACGCTCTGATCTACGGGTTTTTCATCCTTCTGATCTTTGTTCTGTTAAGTATTCCTTTCCACCTGATCGACGGGATAGCCGGAAATATTTTCAATGAAATTTCAACCAATGTCTGGCTGAATATTGCTTTCTTTATCATTTTTATTTTCTTTGCAGGAAGCTTTTTCGGATATTATGATATTACACTGCCAAGTTCCATTGCCAATAAATCTTCCAAAGCTGAAGAAGCCGGTGGAATTATCGGAATTTTCTTTATGGCTTTAACCCTTGTGATTGTTTCCTTCTCCTGTACAGGACCAATTTTGGGAAGTTTACTGGGAAGCGCCATTACCGGATCAGCCAACGTTCCGATGCTTTTGACCTTCGCTTTGGGTGGTTTCGGACTGGCGTGGGCCATTGTTTTCGGATTGCTGGCTTTATTCCCGCAGGCTTTGCAGAGCCTTCCTAAATCCGGAGGATGGATGAATACGGTAAAGGTTGTTTTAGGGTTTGTAGAGCTGGCTCTGGCTTTAAAATTCCTTTCAAAAGCAGATCTTGTTTCCAAAACATTTTTAATTAAAAGAGAACTGTTCATCGGTATCTGGATCATTGTGGCCATCGGCCTGGCGATCTATTTGTTCGGATTGATCAGATTCCCTCATGATGATAAAAAGCCTAAAATTTCCATCACCAGAAAAGTATTGGGTATTTTGGGAATCGGTTTCGTAATTTACCTGATCCAGGGACTGATCCCATCCGACCGGCCAAAACTGCAATTGCTAAGTGGAATTTTACCTCCGCTGAACGTAAGCTATTTCCATGATGAAAAAGACGGAATCCTAGGCATGCATCCTGAACACGATTTCTTCAAAGCCATTGAAATTGCCAAGAAGGAAGATAAACCGATCCTGATCGACTTTACGGGCTATGGCTGCGAAAACTGCCGTAAAATGGAAGAGTTCGTCTGGAGCCAGGAGGATATTCTGCCGATCCTTCAGAACGACGTAGTCCTTGCTTCCCTGTATGTAGATGATAAAGAAGAGCTTCCTGAAGAACAGAAGACCAAAATCGATCTCGGTGACGGACAGATGAAAAAAGTACAGACCATCGGAGACCGTTGGAGCCTGTTCCAAACCGCGAATTTCAACAACAATTCCCAGCCGCATTACGTGTTGCTCACTCCGGACGGAAAAGTAATCAATACCCCGGTTTCCGGATATATGGAAAAGGAAAAATTCAAAAAGTTCCTTGAGTGCGGTGTCAATTATTACAAACAGAATAAATAAGAATTTCAAAATATTTTTAAAACTCATGCTGAAAGGCGTGAGTTTTTTGTTTTACCTGCGGAACAGGTCATTAATTAACGGATAATGACTCATTCTAATGACACATAACCTATTTAATACAAAAACCATTATTCAATTAAATATTTAACACTAATTTTATTTTTTGGGTACAAATTTTGTATTTATTATTTCATAATGAGAAGTATTCAATACCTTATTAAAACTGTTTAACATTTAAAAACTAATAATTATGGCAGAAGTAATTGCACAGGAAAAACAGGGCGGCAGTAAACAAAAAAGAAAACTGATCCGCGTAGATATGACGCCGATGGTCGATCTGGGATTTTTGTTGATTACCTTTTTTATGTTCACCACCAATTTTACAAAACCGAATGTGATGGATCTGGGATTGCCGGCAAAAGGACTGCATAATCCAGGTGATGTAGTTGATGTCAGAAACCAGGTTACCTTTATCCTCGGCAAAGACAACAGGGTATTTTACCACCAGCAGGCTAAAGAAGATTTGAGTAAAGACAATCTGAAAGAAACGGATTTCAACGGACTAAATATTACCAAAATCATCTCCGAGGCTTACAACAAAGCACCTAAAAAAGAAAATTTCACGATCATTATTGAGCCGACCGATGATGCGAATTATAAAAACTTCGTTGATGTACTGGATAATATTGCCATCTCTAAAAAAGAACGCTATGGCATTACCGACATCAAACCGTGGGAAAAGAAAGTTTACGAAGAATTAACCAAATAAACAGGAAGGGCATTTTTAGAATGCTCTTTTTTTATTTATTTTTGGATATAATTATTTTACTGAATGAAAAACTTTTTATCCGCACTCGCTGTTTCGGCCGTACTTGTTTCATGTTCTAAAAAAGAAGCTACTCCTGTTCCCGAAAAAGCAGACACTGCCAAAATAGTAGATTCCATTAATGCTGCGAGAACGAAAATCAATGACAGCATCCGGTCTAAAAACCATTTTAAGGATTTCAGCGGGCCCCATACATTCACTCATAATTCGATAAAAAATCCAGGTTCTGTACATTTTGAAAAAATAAAGGGAGAAGCCGACCATTATAATATTAAAGGAGATATAAAATCCGGTAAAAGCTATGTACACATCGATGGTTTTATGGCAGTAGTCTCCGACAAGCACATGAATTTCACAGGAAATATTTCCGAAAGTGTTGCTGGAAGCGAAAACGGAAAACTGTACGTAAGACGGGGAACAAAAACCTTTATGTCTAAAGACGGCGGAAAAACGTACAGACTGCAGGATATGGTAAATGGTTCGGGATTTGTTGAATATATTGACATTCACTTTTAATTATTGAATTATGCTGAATTTCGAGAGAAAAGGAAACGGAAAGGAAATCCTCGTCCTGTTGCACGGCTTTATGGAAAACCTTTCGATATGGAGCGATATGGAACCTTACCTATCCGAGCATTTTTCACTGCTGAAAATCGATCTTCCCGGCCACGGCCAATCGGAAATTGTCGCAGAAGTCCAGACCATGGAAATGATGGCGGAAGAGGTAAAAAAAGTACTCGACGATCAGAACCTGGATAAAGTCCATCTGCTCGGGCATTCCATGGGAGGCTATATTTCCCTGGGCTTTGCAGAGAAATATCCGGAATCTCTGAAAAGCCTTACGCTGTTTTTCTCTACCTATCTCCCTGATGATGCAGAAAAAAAAGAACAACGCATTAAGAGTTACCGGATCATTAAAGATGCATTTCCCCATTACGCCAGAGCCGGCGTCCCGAATCTGTTTAATCCCAATGAAAGAGATATTCTGGAGGGGAAGATAGAAACCGCCCTTGAGGTTGCTCTTTCCACCAATAATCTGGGTGTACTCGCCTCCGTAAAAGGAATGGTGAAACGGACCGATAAAAAGCATATCCTCGAAAACCTGGAGGCTAAAATTTTGGTCCTTGCCGGGAAACATGATAATGCCGTAAAAACAGAAGCTCTTATCAAAGGCCTGCCCGACCGTACCAACATTAAATCGTACATCCTCGACTGCGGACACAACGGCCACTGGGAAAAACCCGCTGTCTGTGCAGCGATCATCAATACCGAACTCCTTCATAATCTTCCGAAACACCTGGTTTTCTGATATGTTTGATTTTTTCTCCTTCAAAAAAAAGAAGCCGGTGATCGGCCTGACGCTCTCAGGCGGGGGCATGCGCGGAATCGCCCATATCGCCGTTCTCAAAGCTTTGGAAGAGTACAATCTGAAGCCTGATATTATCTCGGGAACCAGTGCAGGCTCCATTGTCGGCGCCTTTTATTCTCTGGGGAAAACTCCGGATGAAATGATGGACATCGTAAAACAGACCACTTTTTTCTCCAGATCTTATCTGAAGCTTTCCAAGAACGGCATTTTCAGCTCTAAGTTTATCATGAAGCTGTTTACAGATTATTTTCCGGAAGATAATTTCAACATCCTGAAAATCCCGGTTTATGTTGCTGCTACAGAAATGACGCACGGTATTGTGGATTTCTTTTCGGAAGGTGAGCTGTTTGCTCCGTTACTGGCGTCTTCCAGCGTTCCGTTTATCTTACCTCCTGTAAAAATAGGTGATAAAATCTATGTAGACGGAGGAGTTCTGGACAATCTTCCCATAGAACCCATTATGGATAAATGTGATTTCCTGATCGGCTCTCACGTAAATTCTATCAGCTATGACAATCTGGAAAAAATGAGTCTGATGAAAGAATTTGACCGGATTTTACATCTTGCCATTGCCAAATCGGTGTATTCCAAAGCAAAATCCTGTGATATTTTCCTGGACCCTCCTAAGATGACAAAGTTCAGTTTATTCAATAAGAAGTTTCTGGATCTAATGTTCCAGGAAGTATATGAACACACATGCAAGGAGCTGGAAGAGAAGGGATATTCACGGTTTGACAAGGGTAATATTTAAGTTTAAACCAACCTAAGCCTAAGGTAAAAATCAGTTAGTCAGCCGGAATAGGGAAACCGGATGCGGAAAGTTTTCTATCAAAATTCCGACTGAAAGCCTTTAATATCAGATACTGCTGTCATTTTATTAAACGCTGGCCTATTGAAATAAGTTGACGGTTATAAATCTTCTCCCTCTACTCTGGCTTTAAAGGTTTCAATAGTTCCCGGCAAAGATTCAAGAGACTTTCCTCCTGCTGCATTGATGTGCCCTCCCCCATTGAAATATTTTCTTGAAAACTGGTTCACATCCATATCATCCTTGCTTCTGAAAGAGATTTTAATGAAATCTTCATACAGGTCTTCCATAAAGAAAGCCGCCATTTTCACCCCCATAATGCTTAATCCGTAATTAACAAAACCTTCGGTATCCCCTTTCTGGAAACCATATTCCTTCAGTTCGTCACGGGTAAGGTACAATACCGCTACTTTCCCGTCTTTTACCACTTCAATCCTTCCTAAGATCAAAGCCAATAAATGAAGACGTGAAACAGTGTTGGTATCCCATGTACTTGAAGTGATCATGGCAGGATCTGCGCCTTTTTCAATAAGGTTTGCAACGATTCTATGTGTTGCTGCGCTGGTGGAACGGAAACGGAAGCCACCGGTGTCCGTCATGATTCCGGTATACAGGCATTCCGCGATATCTTTATTCACAAGCTTTTCGTCACCCATCGCTTCAATAAAATGATATACCATCTGGCAGGTCGCCGGAATAATGGTATCGGAGTACACAAAATCGAATTTTTCCGGCTGCTGGTGATGATCGATGAGGATCTTCTTCCCTCTTGCATTGGTGAGCCAGTCTCCTAAGATCCCGATTCTAGAAGGAGCATTGAAATCCAGGCAGAAAATAACATCGGCTTCGTAGATGAGATCGGAAGCAAATTTCCTTTTGTAGTCGGCAATCAGGATCCTTTTGGCTTCCGGCATCCACTTCAGAAATTTCGGGAAATCATTCGGAACGATCACTTCGGCATGAATGCCTTTTGCTCTCAGATAATGTTTAAGGCCAAGACTCGAACCGACCGCATCACCATCCGGATTGTAGTGCGTAAGGATTACAATTTTGTTTTCTGGAGTAAGTAACGTGTTGATTTCTAAAAGTTCTGCCGGTGTAAACATCATGATGTTTATATTTCTTTAAATTTGAGTCTCCAAAGATAGAGCTTTTAAATAAATCACGGCGATTATTTTTAATGATCGGGAAACCGTCTGCCGGCCTGGCTTTATAAAAAGCCGGCTAAAAAAGAGATTAAAAAATTCAAAAAAATATTGGTAAAGTTTGCAACTTTTAAAAAATTCCATATCTTTGCAACCTGAAAATTAATAGATAATTACGATTTAAACATAAAGTAATGAGTAAAAGAACATTCCAGCCATCAGAAAGAAAAAGAAGAAACAAACACGGTTTCAGAGAAAGAATGTCTACGCCAAATGGAAGAAGAGTTTTGGCTGCGAGAAGAGCTAAAGGCAGAAAGAGTTTAACTGTAAGTGCATCACGCGCTAAGAGATAATCTTTTTATTATCATATACAAATCATGCTTGAAAAGAATTTTTTCAGGCATTTTTTGTTGTTAAAATTTCCTAAAACTTAGGTTTCTAAGTCTTCTTTTTCCTATTTTTAAAATCTGAAAAAATATTTTAGAATAGTACTTTTAAAACTGAATTATGCCACATACCCATATCGCCGGAGACAACATCATAAGCCTGCAGCATGCGAAGATTGCACAAAAAAACTTCACGGTTCTTTCTGATGTTAATCTGAACATCAAAAAAGGAAGATTCTGCTACCTTATCGGAAAAACAGGTTCCGGGAAAAGTTCGTTGCTGAAAACCCTGTACGGGCATATTCCATTAGCTTCCGGACACGGAGCAGTCGTAGGTTTCGACCTTGCTAAGCTGAGAGCTTCCGATGTACCGAACCTGAGAAGAAAATTAGGCATTGTTTTCCAGGATTTCCAGCTGCTGTCCGACAGAACGGTTGAGAAAAACCTGAGATTCGTACTGGAAGCCACAGGCTGGAGCGATAAGGCAAAAATAGAAGAACGCATCAATGAAGTATTGGCAAGTGTAAATATGAAGAGTAAAAAGCACAAGATGCCGCATGAACTTTCAGGAGGGGAACAGCAGCGTATCGCTATTGCAAGGGCTTTACTGAATCATCCGGACCTCATCTTAGCGGATGAGCCGACAGGAAACCTGGACCCTGAGACTTCCAATGAAATCATGACCCTACTGAAGCAGGTAGCCTTGGAAAACGGAGCGGCCGTGGTTATGGCCACCCACGATTATCACATGATCCAGAATTTCCCGGGAGAGGCAATTCGATGTGAGGACGGGAAAGTTTCCGTATTGGATACTGCTGAATTATTTGAATAAAATATTTTATTTACGAAAAACATGAAACTCTTTGGTGAGTTCAAGATATGAGTCCGAGTATTGCCTCGGACTTTTTTCTATAATGAATTCTGATTCTGAAAGAGGTTGCTTTGTTAAAGAAAATTCAAGGATCAACCTTTTTACACCGGACGTCTCAATACCTTTGATATTAATCCTGCGAGTCAGTTTAAGGCTGTGCTCTTCCGCAATTTGCATAAATCCTATTCCGGCCTCCACAGGGATAATCACAGAAAAAGTACCATTTCCCGTAAGCAATCCTGCTGATTTTGAAATCAGTTGTCTGAAATTCAATTCCACGTTCTGACGGGCAATTTTATCTTTTTCAGAGTCTGAAGTTTCAAAGTAAGGAGGATTGGATACAATCAGATCAAATCTTTCTGCGGTATCAAAATATTTAAAATCCTGATGAATATTTTTCATCCTGGATGCAAAAGGAGAATTTTCAAAATTAAGCCGGGTCAGTTCGGTAGCTTCTTTGTTTATATCGATTCCTAAAAATTCTGCCTGATGATTTCTTTGGGCGAGCATCAGGGAAATAAGTCCTGTTCCGGTACCGACTTCCAATACTTTGGAAGCATGAGCTACCGTTGCTGAAGTACCCAGCAGCACACCGTCCGTACCCACACGGAACACCTCTTTCGACTGCCGGAGCTCAAATTGTCTGAACGTAAAAGATTTCACTATAAATTGGTAGGTAAAGTAATGATAAATGTCGTGCCCTTCCCCACTTCGGATTTCACGGTAATTTCGCCTTTATAGTCTTCCACCATTTTTCTTACCATGGAAAGACCTAATCCCATTCCGCTGTTCTTGGATGTAAAATTAGGTTCGAAAATCCTTTCGTACATATTTTCCGGAATTCCTACCCCATTATCCTGCACGGAAATCATAACCCTGCGCTGATGCTGTTCAATATCTACATTAACGATCAGTTTCCTGTCTTCGCTTTCTGCCTGCTTGGCATTGGTCACGAGATTGGTAATGATCCTGGACAGATAAATCTTATCCATGCTGATCATGATATTGTTTTTATTGGCATGCATAAAAACACTTTCGTCATTAAATACACGCAGAATATCTTCTACCTCCAGATTCAGATTGATTACCTCGTTATGTTTTTCGGGAAGCTTGGCAAATTCGGAAAATGCGGAAGCAACAGTGGCAATGAGATCGATCTGGTCCACCATTGTTTTGCTCATCTGCTTTACCCGCTCCCGGATATTCGGATCTTCGGGATCGAATTTCCTTTCAAAATTCTGAATGGTCAG
Organism: Chryseobacterium sp. sg2396; assembly: GCF_042610505.1. NCBI lineage: Bacteria > Pseudomonadati > Bacteroidota > Flavobacteriia > Flavobacteriales > Weeksellaceae > Chryseobacterium > Chryseobacterium sp. sg2396. Next base: position 65,763 of record NZ_JBHGAQ010000010.1, read on the forward strand.
CTTCATCGGCGTTAATGGGTTTTTCACCTCATGTGCTACCTGCTTCGCCATCTCTCTCCAGGCTTCTTCCGAAGCTTTAAAACGAAGCCTTTCCTTCTGATCCTGAATCTGAAGAATCATCCGGTTGTAGGCCCTTGCCAAGGCATTAAGTTCGTCATTTTTATAATAGCGGATCGGGCGCATTTCATTTTCAAATAACGTAATACGCGTAATCATATCCGAAAACTTGGTGATATTTTTCGCCAGGTTATTGGACATCACCCAACTAAACCATACGCTGAAAAGAATCAGTAAAACATCAACCAAAACGATATACTTCAGATACGTATTGAGAACATCAAGATAAGAACCTTCATCATGATATAAAGGAATATACACAATTGCAATCGGTTCAAAATCATTATTTCTGAGCAATAAATAAGAAGAGGTGAGAACAGCATCTTTGGAAGCATCATATCCTTTTATGTCGACCCTGGCTTTCGTAGCCAGAATTTTATTGACAATAGTAATCGGTATCGCTTTACGGTAAGATTCGTTTCCCTCTACACTGGACAGTAGATAATTTCCTCTTAGATCGTAGAGGACAATAGGATGCTGATTGATATCTGCGATTTCGTAGATTTTGTTATCAAGCATTTCAGGCAGATCCCGGGCTTCTGTGTGCTTCATGCTTATGGCATAATCCAGAAATCTCATAACGGCACCGGTTTTATTCTGCATGTCGATTTCGCTTTGCTTTTCAGAATTATTCCGCAAAACGAAGTACGGGACAAGCGAAGAAGCTACAACACTTAAAAGGCACACCAGAAGAAAGCCGAAAAAAACACGGTTTCTTAAGCTGTATCCCTTATACATATTAATTGACATTCGCTACTTTTTAATTAACCTAGCAATATACTTACCAACTATATCAAATTCTAAATTAACTTTATCCCCGGCTTTTAAATGTTTCATATTTGTAAATTCCCAGGTGTAAGGGATGATAGCTACTGAAAACCGCGAATCCTCGCTTTTGGCAACCGTCAGGCTGATCCCGTTTACGGTAATGGATCCCTGTGGTACCGTTACAAAATTTCCGTCATCTTCATATTGTATGGTAATAAAGTAGCTTCCGTCTTTATTTTCTATGCTCACGACTTCCCCTGTCTTGTCGACGTGTCCCTGCACAATGTGCCCGTCCAGCCTTCCGTCCATTTTCATGCAGCGCTCAAGGTTGACTGCCGTTCCCGTTTCCCATTTTCCAAGGTTGGTTTTTTCCAGGGTTTCGTTGATGGCCGTTACAACATATTGGCTGCCTTCGATTTTTACTACGGTTAAACAACAGCCGTTATGGGCGAGGCTTTGGTCTATTTTCAATTCATCGGTAAAAGGACAGGTTAAAGTAAAATCGATATTGCTTCCGTTTTCTTCGATCTTCTCAATTATCCCGACTGCTTCAATAATTCCTGTGAACATATTATTTTTTGCTAAATTTGTAGTTTATTAATCTTCAAAGATAATCAAAATGAACCCAAAAAACCATACAGTAAGAGTAGGAATTTCAATAGGAGATTTCAATGGCATCGGTCCCGAAATCATTATGAAATCCCTGGCGGACAAAACCATCACGGATTTTTTTACGCCGGTAATTTTTGGTTCGGGAAAATTATTTACCTATCAGAAAAATATTTTTAAACTCAATCTGAATTTCAATTATATCAACGATGCTTCACAGGCCCACGCCGGAAAACTGAATATGGTAAACCTTGTGAAAGAAAATTCTACGGTAGAACTGGGAACCCCGACGGAAGAATCCACCAAAATGGCTATCGACTCTCTGGAAGCTGCCACAGAAGCTTTACTGAAAGGAGAAATTGATGTTCTGGTAACCGCTCCTATCAATAAGGATGAAATGGTAAAAATGGGTTTCAAGCATGCAGGGCACACAGGATATTTTGAGGAAAAATTCAATAAAAAAGGGCTGATGTTCCTGGTGACGGACGATCTTAAGGTAGCCGTTCTTACTCACCACATTCCTCTTTCACAGGTTGCTGAAAATATTTCCAAAGAAAAGATCAAAAAACAGATCAGGATTCTAAATCAGACATTAATTGAAGATTTCAATATTGTAAGGCCTAAAATTGCGGTTTTAGGATTGAATCCACATTCAGGAGACGGTGGCGTCATAGGAAATGAGGAAATTGAAATTATTTCTCCTGCCATCAAGGAATTATCGGATAACGGCATCATGACTTTCGGACCCTTCCCTGCCGACAGCTTTTTCCAGCCGGAAAAATACAGGAACTTCGATGCGGTATTAGCAATGTACCATGATCAGGGCCTGGCGCCGTTTAAAACACTGGCTTATGAAGAAGGCGTGAATTATACAGCCGGGCTGCCATTTATCAGAACTTCACCGGATCACGGGACAGCATATGATATTGCGGGTAAAAACATAGCAGATCCTCAGAGTTTTACGGAAGCTATTTTTACGGCTATTAAGATTTTTAAGCACAGAAGCGAATACAATGATTTGATGAATAACCGCCTTCAGCCCAGAAAAATGGCGGTAGATAACGGAATAGATGAAGATCTGCCGGAGGATTCTGAAGCCTAAATCTTTAAAGAAGATTTTAAAATTAATTTGTTAGAAATTTTATTTGTTATTATAAAAAAATTGCATATTTTTGCACACTCATTTTATGGACAAGTTAAGAAACTATGATGTAAGCTTTTCCGGGCTGAAAACCGGCAAGCACGAGTTCAGGTTTGAGATAGATAAAGAGTTCTTTCAATTGTTTGACACTGAACAGGAATTTACAAATCCTAAAATTGCGGTAGATGTTCTATTGGACAAGCACAGCACATTTCTGGAATTTGAGATCAAAGTAAACGGGACAGTAGAATTGGTTTGTGATATTTCAAGCGAAAATTTCGATCATCCCATTGAAAATGAAATTAAAGTATTGGTGAAATTCGGGGAGGAATATGACGACAGCGAAGAAGACGTGATTACAATCCCAACCGCAGACCATGCCTTTAATGTTGCCCAGCTGATCTATGAAAGCGTCGCTCTTTCCATTCCGATGAAGAAAATTTCACCGAATGTAAGTGATGAAGATCTGGCGATCCTGGAAAAGTTCAGTCCGAAAGAAACTGAAGAAGAGGAAGAACACGAAAGCGACCCGAGATGGGACGCCTTAAAAAATTTAAAGAATAAAAATTAAATAGTTTAATGATGAGATGATGAATCTCATCGCTCATCAATTAAAAAAGTTATTACACAATGGCACATCCAAAGAGAAGACAGTCGTCTACAAGAAGAGATAAGAGAAGAACACACTACAAAGCGGTAGTTCCTCAATTGGCTAAAGATGCAACAACAGGAGAGCTTCACCTTTACCACAGAGCTCACTGGCATGAAGGAAAACTTTACTACAGAGGTAAAGTCGTATTGGAAAAAGAAGTAGCGACTACTGAAGAAAACTAAGAGTCCGTTTTCGCCCGAAAACACTCGTTTTAATACAAAAACCGCCCGATTTTGATAAAATTTGGCGGTTTTTTGTTGTTTTTTATGTTTTTTTGGTATCTTTGGAGCAAAATCAAATATCAATTTTATGGACATTAAAGACATACAAAATCTTATCAAGTTTGTATCTAAAGCAGAAGTATCTGAGGTAAAATACAAGACTAAAGATTTCGAAATCACCATTAAAACTCCATTAGCGGGAAGCGAAGTAGCGTATGCACAGCCTGCGGTCTACCACACGGCACCTCAGCAAATGGCTGCAGCACCTGCACCAGCTGCTGCTCCGGCTGCAGCCCCTGCACAAAATACAGAAGCGGCATCTGACGACAGTAAATATGTAACCATCAAATCTCCGATGATCGGTACTTTCTACAGAAAGCCTTCTCCTGATAAAGAGGTTTTCATAAACGTAGGAGATGAAGTTTCCAACGGCAAAGTAGTGTGTGTGATCGAAGCGATGAAGCTTTTCAACCAGATCGAATCTGAAGTAAGCGGAAAAATCGTTAAGATTTTAGTGGATGATGCCACGCCGGTAGAATACGACCAACCTTTATTCTTGGTAGATCCATCTTAAGGAATTTTAGATTCAAGATTATAAATTTTAGATGAATCCTTTTTCATTTAAAATAATTTAAAATTCAAAATTTATAATTTAAAATTTCGGAGAGATGTTCAAAAAAATATTAATAGCCAATCGTGGCGAAATCGCAATGCGTATCTTACGTACTTGTAAAGAGATGGGGATCAAAACCGTTGCGGTATACTCTACTGCGGATAAAGACAGCCTTCATGTAAGGTTTGCTGACGAAGCGGTTTGCATCGGTCCTGCTATGAGTAAAGACTCATACCTGAAAATCCCTAACATTATCGCAGCAGCTGAAATTACTAATGCAGATGCGATTCACCCAGGTTACGGATTCCTTTCAGAGAATTCCAACTTCTCCAGAATATGCCAGAAAAACGGTATTAAATTTATCGGTGCCACGCCTGAGCAGATTGAGAAAATGGGAGATAAAGCCAATGCCAAAGCAACCATGAAAGCAGCAGGCGTTCCATGTGTACCAGGTTCTGACGGCCTGATCGAATCTTATGAAATTGCTGCTAAAACAGCTGAAGAAATCGGGTATCCGGTAATGATCAAAGCAACTGCAGGAGGCGGTGGAAAAGGAATGCGGGCGGTATGGAAGGCTGAAGACCTGAAAGACCATTGGGAATCTGCGATTCAGGAAGCAGTAGCCGCATTCGGAAACGGTGGGATGTACATGGAAAAACTGATCGAGGAGCCAAGACATATCGAGATCCAGGTTGCGGGTGACCAATACGGCAAAGCCTGCCACCTTTCTGAAAGAGATTGTTCCGTACAGCGAAGAAACCAGAAGTTAACGGAAGAAACCCCTTCTCCGTTCATGACGGACGAGCTTCGTGAGAAAATGGGGGACGCCGCCGTGAAAGCAGCAGAATTTATCGGATACGAAGGTGTGGGAACCATTGAATTCCTTGTAGACAAGCACCGGAATTTCTATTTCATGGAAATGAATACCAGAATCCAGGTAGAGCACCCGATCACCGAGCAGGTAATTGATTACGACCTGATCAGAGAACAGATCTTATTGGCGGCGGGAACACCGATTTCTGGAATCAACCATTATCCTAAGCTTCACTCCATCGAGTGCAGAATTAATGCGGAAGACCCTTATATGGATTTCAGACCGTCTCCGGGGAAAATCACAGGATTGAATATCCCGGGCGGACACGGCGTAAGAGTAGATACCCACGTTTATTCAGGATATACGATCCCTTCCAACTACGATTCTATGATTGCCAAGCTGATCACGACCGCTCAAACGCGTGAGGAAGCGATCGCCAAAATGAGAAGAGCTCTGGAGGAATTCTATATTGAAGGCGTGAAAACCACCATTCCGTTCCACAGACAACTGATGGATCATGAGGATTATCTGGCAGGAAACTACACGACAAAATTCATGGAGGATTTTGTAATGGACAGAAAATACGATAATCACTAAGATTATTGGATATAAGATATAAACCGCTTCATTTTGGAGCGGTTTTTTTATACTGAAAAAGATATTAAACCTGCAACTTTTAACGTGGATCAGCAATAATCTCTGATCCATCGTGCAGAACTTACAAAATGTACTTCATTCAGAAAAATTTCCAGTAGATTTCTGTTTTATTCATGTCATTTATATTGTTTAAATTTGCCGAAAACCTAAATTTATGTCAACAGCAGAAACAGTAAAAGACTCACAATATTTTATTGAACTTGAAGATAAGCACGGTGCCCACAATTACCACCCACTTCCCGTCGTTCTGGACCGCGGAGAAGGTGTTTTTGTATGGGATGTGGAAGGACGGAAATATTATGATTTTCTTTCGGCTTATTCTGCTGTCAACCAGGGACATTCTCACCCGAAAATTGTAGAAGCATTGGTAGAGCAGGCTCAGAAACTGGCGCTTACTTCAAGAGCTTTCTACAATTCTAAATTGGGCGAGTACGAGCAGAAGATCACTACCCTGTTCGGCTTCGATAAAGTGCTTCCGATGAACTCGGGCGCCGAAGCGGTGGAAACGGCCGTAAAACTAGCCAGAAAATGGAGCTATGAAGTGAAAGGTATTTCTGAAAATGCTGCGAAAATCATAGTGTGCGAAAATAATTTCCACGGAAGGACTACCACCATTGTATCTTTCTCCAACGATCCGGATGCTAACCAAAATTACGGACCATTTACCCCGGGATTCGTTAAAATTCCTTACAACGACATTACTGCGCTGGAAGAAGTTTTAAGCCGAGAAGCTGGAAATATTGCTGCATTTTTAGTAGAGCCTATCCAGGGAGAAGCCGGAGTATATGTTCCGGACGGCGGATTCCTGAAAAATGCTTCCGAATTATGTAAAAAGCATAACGTTCTTTTCATTGCCGATGAAGTACAGACGGGAATCGCAAGAACGGGAAGACTGATCGCCTGTCACCATGAAGACGTACAACCGGATATCCTGATTTTAGGAAAAGCCCTTTCCGGGGGAATGTATCCCGTTTCGGCAGTACTCGCTGATAATGAGATCATGAATGTTATCAAGCCGGGGCAGCACGGTTCTACGTTTGGAGGAAACCCGATTGCCTGTGCCGTTGCGGTTGCTGCTCTGGATGTTGTAGAAGAAGAAAAACTTTCCGAGAGAGCGGAAGAATTAGGAAAATTATTCCGTTCTGAAATTGATAAACTGATTGAAAAGACGGACCTGATTACCAAAGTAAGAGGTAAAGGTTTGTTAAACGCCATTTTAATCAACGATACGCCTGACAGTTCCACCGCCTGGAATCTTTGCCTCCAGCTGAAAGAAAACGGACTTCTTGCCAAGCCTACGCATGGAAACATCATCCGACTTGCACCGCCGTTGGTCATTACCGAAGAGCAGCTGACGGACTGTGTAAAGATTATTGAGAAGACGGTGCTGGAATATAAAAATTAATGAAGATTTTAATCATACAGAAAAAATTCATGGGAGACGTACTTGTTACGAGTACAATCCTGCCTCTTTTACAAGAAAAATATCCGGAAGCTGAAATCAGCTTTCTTCTGGAAGAGCGATATGCCCAGATTTTAATCGGCAATCCTTACATCCATCAGGTAATCTTTTTTAAAGATAGCCTGATGAATACTTTATCTGAAATCAGGTCTGAAAAATTCGATCTGGTAATCGATCTTTATTCAAAGCTTGAGACGGCGCTCATCACGTATTTTTCCGGAGCGAAAAAACGGATCGGCTTTTTTAAAAATTATACTCAGTTTTTTTATAATGATCCGGTAAAAAGAGATAAAAAGGTAAAATCAAAGAACACGACACTGGGTATTGAACACCGGCTGCTGCTGCTGGAGCCTTTAGGTATCCCCTTTCAAGAAGCATTTCCCAAAGTTTACCTGACGGATGAGGAAATCAGGAATGCCCATGAAGTTTTGGCAAAATACGGGTTGTTTGAAAATGATCATTTAATTATGATCAGCACCTTCGGAAGCTCGGAGGAGAAAACCTACCCTGTAGAGTACATGGCTGAACTGCTGAATTACATTGCAGGATATAAGCCTGATGCAAAAATTCTCTGCAATTATCTTCCTTCTCAGAAGAAACTTTTTGAAGAGCTACTTCACCTAGTATCCGCTGAAACAAAAAAATCGATCGTACAGCAATTCGATACGAATGATCTGCGGGAATTTGCAGCGGTTACCAGCCTTTGCCGGTGCCTTATCGGAAATGAAGGTGGTGCAACAAACGTAAGCAAAGCACTGAATATTCCCACTTTCACCATCTTTTCTCCTCACATCCAGCTTTCGGACTGGGCCTGGAGCAGCAATCCCGAAACAGACAGGTTCCTGCATGTCAGCAGTTTTGTGGAAGGCTCGGATAGCTATGAGGATTTTAAGCCCTCACTTTTAAAGAAAGATCTGGAACAATTTTTAGATAAAACATTAAAGTAATTTGATTACAAAGAAAAAACAGAGATGAAAGAAAAGAAAAATATACTGCTGATTACCTATGACAATTGGGGGTATAATCAATATATTGCCGATGCACTGGAGAGAAAATCTTTCACGGTAAAACATATCAATTTCCACAGTTTCCGATATAAATACCCCAGCTTCAGACATAAAGCTTTAAATTTTTTCACTAAAAACTTAGGTATTTCCAACCTTAAACATATCCATTACAACGAAATTATCCTGAAAGAAATACAGGATTTAGAATCGATAGATACTTCTATTTATATAAAAGCAGATTTTTTATCCCCTGAAACCATACAGGCCATCAATAAAAAATCGCGCCGATCTGTTTTTATTATCAGCGATTCCATCAACCGGTATCCGAAAACCAAAAAGATACTTTCCTTATTTGATAAGGTTTTTTCATTTGAAAAGAAAGACTGTAAAAAATACAATCTGGCTTTTAAAACGAATTTTATTTACAAGACGGCAGAGCAAGTTCGTTCATCTTCTACATATCAGGTATTTAATATCAGTTCTTACGACAATAGGTTCTCTGTTTTAGAGAAAATCGCCAAGGCACTTTACCGGATGGAGATCAAGAGTAAAATTATTGTTTTTAAGCCTAAAAAAAACAGCGAACCTCATCTTGAATTCGTAAACCTTCCCCTATCTATTTCGGAAATCAATGCCTTCATGGAAGAATCCGAGATCATCCTTGATGTAAGCAGAGCCGGGCAGCAGGGCCTGAGTTTCCGGATTTTTGAGGGCATGGGGCTAAAAAAGAAACTAATCACGACCAATACAGACATCGTGACTTATGATTTTTACAATCCCGAAAACATCTTTGTTATTAAAGACATCAACAACATTCAGATCCCCGCTTCTTTTTTTACTACGCCCTATACTGAAATTCCGAAAGAAATTTTCAATAAATACCTAATTGATAACTGGGTGGATGAATTGGTAGAGTAATAAATTGTAATTTTGAAAATTAATTGATATTATAGCATCATCAAACGATAAGCGCTTTCCATCATTAACAAGTTTCCTATGATCTCCTATAAAAATACTTCCCGTATCATCATATTCTGCCCTCCAAGAAAAGTCACAGGTGGTCCGGAAGCATTGCATCAGCTGTCGAACAAGCTTTATGAGCTGAATTATGAAAATGTGTATATGCATTATGTCCCGCAGAGGAGCCATGCCAAAGCAAAGAACTATGATGTTTATAAAACCCTTGAAATCAGCTCATTTGAAGACAACGAGGAAAATATTCTGATCATTCCGGAATCGATGACATACCTGGTTAAAAAATATCCTAAAAGCCAGAAAATCATCTGGTGGCTCAGTGTTGATTTTTATAAAATATTAATGGATTACCGAATCAGGAAACAAAGTTTCTTCACCAAATTGTTTTATCAGCAAAAGGACAAGGAATACCATTTTGAACCGCTTCCGAATGTTTTTCAATGGGCACAGTCTTTCCGGTCCGGAATTTATTTGAAGAATCACGGGATTCCTGAGAACCAGATCGATTATGTCTGCGATTATATCAATCCTATTTTTACGGAAAGCAGCCAGCCTGTGTCCAAAGATCTGAACGATAAAACCATCCTTTATAACCCGAAAAAAGGGAAGAAGGAAATTGCCGCACTTATTCAGGCTTCTCCAGAATTGGAATGGATCCCGATCCAGGACATGAATGCTGCCCAAATAAAAGATATCATGTCGAAATCGCTCCTGTACGTAGATTTCGGAGAAAACCCCGGAAGAGATAAGATGCTCAGGGAATCGGTATCCCAAGATTGCTGTATCATTTCCGGCAGAAACGGCTCTTCAGCCTATTATGAAGACCTGATGATTCCTGAGGGCTATAAATTCGATTTCCGGGAAGACCGGATTCCTGAAATCATCAGCAAAATAAAATCCGTCCTGAAAGACTATCCGAACCATATTTCTCATTTTAAAGTTTATAGAGAAATGGTTTTGGGAGAAGAAGCTTTGTTTGAGAAAAAATTAAAAGAAATTTTTAAAATTAATTGATATGAGCAACAATAAAGAGATATTTGGCGTAAATATGTCTGGCTTTTTTAATGCCGAAATCGGATTCGGAGAAGCAATCCGAAATAACTTGAATGCACTTAAAAAAGTAGGAGTTCCTGCAAAACCAATTAATTTTAACCAAAACGTAAGAAACCGTCTTAATGATACCTCGGTGAGTTTTGAGGATAACATCAACAATTATCCGGTAAATATTGTACACCTGAACATTGATGCCATCCTAAGTTTCATCCAGGAAAAATCGACCGATTATTTCCAGGGAAAATACAACATCGGGTATTGGGCATGGGAAATGGAAGAATTTCCGGATGTGTATGCCGAATATTTTAAATTTTATGATGAAATATGGACGTGCTCAAGGTATTGCCTGGATTCCATGTCGCTGAAAGCGCCCATTCCTGTGGTAAACATCCCCCATCCGATTGACATAAAACAAGCAGATATTGATTCGGCTTTCGAAACGGGATTATCAGAAGATTGTTTTAATTTTCTGTTTGTTTTCGACTATAACAGCTTAATTGAAAGGAAGAACCCTATCGGGCTGATTGATGCTTATGAGAAAGCTTTCGGACTCAACAACGAAAAAGTAAAGCTGGTCCTGAAAACCTCTCTTTCCAATCAACACGGAAAATCCAAGAAAAAGGTTATGGATAGGATCGGAAATAACACAAGCATCATTTATAAAGAGGAAATGCTGCGCAGGCCGGAATTACTATCGCTGATGAACAAAGCCGACTGCTATATTTCCTTACATCGTTCAGAGGGGTTTGGCCTTACGATAGCGGAAGCAATGGCTTTAGGAAAACCTGTGATTACAACAGCATATTCCGGTAATTTGGATTTTACGCATGTCAACAATTCTTTTCTGGTTAAATATAAAATGCTTAAGCATGAAGTAGATTTAAGCGTTCTGCCAAAAAACAATTATTGGTCTGAACCGGATACGGATCACGCTGCTGAGCTGATGAAATTCGTATTCGAAAATCAGGAGCATGCTGCAGAGACCGGGCGGAAGGCAAAGGAAGACATCCAGACTTATTTTTCCTTAGAAGCCATCGGCAACCGGATGAAAACCAGACTTGATATTATTGAAAATAAAATCCTCACGGAAAGGAATGATTTTGAAGCACAAAACAATCTGCTTAAAATTATAAGTGAAAACAAGATTTTAGAAAAACGGGTAAAATACCTGGAAAAAGGACTGTATAATAAAGCCAGAAAAAAGGTAAACGAAATTTTAAAGAAGATAAAAGGAAGATAATACAGCTTCAATAACGTTATTATATGAAAGATAAAATTGCCATAGTTGTCCAGAGATACGGCCCGGGGATCAACGGAGGAGCAGAGTTTCATGCGAAGCTTCTGGCTGAAAAGCTTTCTTCCCTTTATGAGGTGGAAGTCCTGACGACCTGTGCAATTGAATATGAATTCTGGGATAATTACTATCCGGAAGGTGCAGAAGATATTAACGGAATTAAAATCAGGCGTTTTAAAACCCTGAAAAAAGATCTTCAGAAATTCAATAAGCTGAGTAAGACAGTCCGGAATATCCGTAAATACAGTACCCGCAAACTGACTCCGCTGAATTTTGCCTATCTTTTGTACAAGAGAAAAAAATATAATAAAGAAGGATTTAATTTTAACGAATGGCTGGAAACACAGGGGCCTTTTTCTGCAGACTTGATTCATTTTATCAAAGAAAAAAAAGAGGATTACAAAGCCTTTGTTTTTTTCACTTATCTGTACCATCCTACCAATATAGGGATTCAGGAAATACCCGAAAAAAGCATACTGATCCCGACAGCGCATGATGAGCCCCAGTTTTATCTTGAAGGTTATCAAACGCTGTTCTCCCTGCCGAAATTCATCATCTATAATACCCAAACCGAAAAGGATCTTGTGGAAAAGGTCTATCCTGAAACAAAAAACATCCATTCAGGAATCGCAGGGATCGGATTTGATGATTATGATCCCACTGCTGGTCCGTTACCGGAAAATCTTTCTGCCGGAAAATACTTTGCCTATGTGGGAAGAATTGTAGAAGACAAAGGCTGTGTGATGATGATCGATTATTTCAGGAACTTCAAAAAAGAACATCCTGAATACCGTGACCTCAAACTGGTGCTGGCCGGTAAAAATACGCTGGATGAAAAAATCACCCAGGGCGAAGATATCATTCTCACCGGATTTGTGGATCATGCCCTAAAAAACGCATTGCTCACCCATGCCGCAGCCCTGATTATGCCTTCATTCTACGAAAGCCTTTCGCTAATCACCTTGGAAGCCATGCTGCTGAAAGTTCCGGTGATCGTTAACGGAAACTGTGAGGTTTTACATGACCATATTGAAAAAAGCAAAACCGGGAAAAGCTTTTCCGGCAATACTGAATTTTCGGAAGCCCTTCTTTATTATCTTACCCTGACTCCGGAGAAATCTGCAGCCGAAGGAAGCAGGGCAAAAAACTACGTGCTGGAAAACTACTCCTGGGATTCTATCATCAATACATTCAATTCAGCCATTAAAACATTATAAATGTCAAAAAAGATTTTATTTTTTTTCCCGGAAAATCCATTTTCGAACAGAGCCGGAAATGTAACGCGGGCCAAAACCACCCTTGCTATTCTAAAAAAACTAGGACATAGCATCGATCTGGTTGGAGTAAAGCATATTTATAAAGATATGCAAGACACTAATGATTTTGATGAAAAAATTATCGACAATTTATTTTTCATATCGCCCAGACCTCCTAAGAAAAAAACAACAATAGAATATTGGAAATATAAAATTTTAAAAGCTTATAAAAAACCAAGCTCATCCAATCAGTCATTAACAGACTTTACTAAAAAAGAATTCAGAGATATTTTTAACAAAAAGAAATACGATGTTCTTATCATTAATTATGAATTCTGGGCGGGTTTATTAGATCCAAACTCTATGAAAAATTGTCTTAAAATTGTAGATACTCATGATTGGATTACATTAAATGAATTTTATAAAAACAAATCATTAGATGTTGGCCGACGATTTAATGAAGAAATAAACAACTTATCCAAATTTGATAAAATAGTTACAATTTCCAATGAGGAGTTTTTTGTTTTTAAAAGCTTTTTAGGAGATCGGGTCGTCAATATCCCACCGAGTTTCCCAAAAAACTTTATTGATGAAAATAGAGAAAAGCAATACGATCTTATTTTTACAGGTTCAGACAACCCTTTTAATATAGAAGGAATACAGTGGTTTTTGAAGAACGTTTTGCCGTTGCTTTCGGAAACTATAAAAATATGTATAGTAGGAAGGGTTTGCAAACATGTCCCTGATTATAGAAATATAACCAAAATTATTTTTGCGGAAGATCTCAGTAGTTATTACACACAAAGCAGAATAGCCATCTGCCCTATGATCAAAGGAACTGGTATAAAAATAAAAGTTGTAGAAGCATTATCTTATAAACTTCCTGTGGTAGGAACGGAAAGGGCTGTTGACGGCTTTTCTTCGAAATTAGACAATGGATGTCTAGTGAATAATGATCCGGAAATATTCAAGGACTACATCATAGCACTACTACAGGATAGAGCTTACTACGAGACTATGAGAAACCGGGCTGAAGATTATTTTAAAAATAATTTTTCTGAAAATAAAACTCTTAAACTTTGGAATGATATAATAAATTAAATAATATACAAATGCATTCCCTAATTTTATTTATTAAAACATATCGGCCAGATTTTGAAAGGGTTAAAAAACTCATACATTCAATTGAAAAGTACAATGAAGATGATATTCCTGTTGTTATTTCTGTTAATGATGAAGACTTTGATTTTTTTAAAAATAAGTTGAAAGAGTATGATATTTATAAAGATTCTGATATTATTAATGCAGATAATAAAGATGGATGGAGGTATCAACAAATAGTTAAATCTCACGTTTATAAACTAAATATATGCGAAAATTATTTATGCATTGATTCTGATTCAGAGTTTATTAAAAATTTCTATTACTCGGATTTTATGTATGATGAAAGCACCCCATATACCATAATGCATGAATCAAAGCCCTTTTTAGAAACAATGGAAAATATAGGTCTGGACTCTGAAAATATTTTCTTTAAAGAAGCATTAAGAGCAACCCGACCTTTATTCGGAAATAAGGGGAAAGAATGGGATTATGGCCCTTCTCCTTATCTTTGGAGTTGTAAGGTATGGAGTCATTTTATAGAAGTTTATTTAAAACAACAAAACAAAACTTTTGTAGATTTTTTCAATGAAATCGATAAAGTGACCTCTCCATCGGAATGTGTTATATATGGAGAATATCTTTTAAAAAGTAGATTAATCGATATCTATCCGATTGAAGGTTTTTTTAAAGTATATCATTATGAAAAACAGTATAAATTAGAAAAAAAATTTCACAATATCGACAGATTAAAAAAGATATATCTAGGTATTATTTTCCAAAGTAATTGGAAAATAAGAAAGAAAATTAGATTCTTTTAATTGAAAAAAAATAATATTTGGTAGTGTCTCACTAACTGTGTAAGTTAAAAAGTTATTCTGGAAAATTTTGAGCCCTTACAGCTCAGAAAATTTTACGGAAATAACTTTTTATTATTTTTAACCTATATAGTTATGATCGACAAAGAAGAATTATTAAACAACAAGGATTTCTACAGATCCTTTAAGAATGGAGAAGATTTAACCACTTTCTTCAAACAGATGCACAAACGTGCAGTTGAACACATGCTGGAAGCAGAACTTGATGCTCATCTGGACAATGAAAAACATGAAAAGACCAAAGACGGCAATTACCGAAACGGCCATGGAAACAAGAAAATAAAATCCTCTTTCGGAGAGAGTGAAATCAAGGTTCCCAGAGACCGGGCAGGTAGTTTTGAGCCCGTGTTGGTGCCCAAAAGACATAACATCATCGAAGGCCTGGAGAATATTATTATCTCCTTCTACGCCAAAGGCATGAGTGTGAGCGATATTGAAGAACAGGTGAAAGAGTTATATGATTTTGAAAGACACTCTCCCATAAAGTGTGTAAGTTAAAAAGTTAGGGCTTTGATTTTATAATCTGAGCCTTTCTTCAAAAATAAGCATAAATTGGTTGAGAACAATACCCCAGTTCTGAATCGGCATCGACCATTTTTTAGTGGCTTCTTTTAAAGCAAGGTAAACCGATTTTAAGACCGCATCATCCGTAGGAAAAGACATTTTGTTTTTGGTGTATTTTCGGATTTTACCGTTGAGATTCTCGATTAAATTGGTGGTGTAAATGATTTTACGGATTTCCAGAGGAAATTCAAAAAATACGGTCAATTCATCCCAATTATCTCTCCAGGATTTGATGGCGTAAGAATATTTGGATTCCCATTTTTCTGCAAAATCATTTAGAGCGGCTTGAGCAGCCTGTTTTGTAGGAGCGGTGTAAATATGTTTCATATCGGCGGAAAATTCTTTTCTGTCCTTCCAGACCACATATTTACAGGCATTTCTGATTTGATGGACTACACAGATCTGGGTTTGAGATTCAGGAAAGACGGAACGGATGGTCTGGGTAAACCCGTTTAAGTTATCGGTAGCGGTGATGAGAATATCCTCCACACCACGTGCTTTAAGATCCGTTAAAACACTCATCCAGAAGCTCGAACTTTCATTCTTGCCGAGCCACATTCCAAGAACTTCTTTTTTCCCTTCACGATTTAATCCTACTGCCAAATAGATGGTTTTGTTAATGACTTTGGAGTTTTCACGAACTTTGAATACGATTCCGTCCATCCAGACAATGAGATATAAATCTTCCAAAGGACGGCTTTGCCAGCTAACGAACTCCTTTGCAACGGCATTGGTGATTTTGGAAATGGCGGAGGTTGATATTTCAAAAGGGACCTTTAATTTCTTCAGAAGGCTTGATAAAGACCATGAAAAAACACCTTAAAATCAGGAATATTGGGTATTATGGCAAAATTGTCAAATTATTCTCAATAGAATTAAATAAATAATAGAAATCTTTTTTAGACATGCTCTAAATATTAGTCATTTATACAAAATCCAAAAAGCAATTTTTTATTTATTTTAATATGTTATTCTTATCATAATATTAAGGTAATTTTACTTAATTAGGCAAGCTTCTAGTTTCTTTTTATTCAGCTGAAATTCTCTATACTTAAATACACCGGTTTTATAGGCAATTACAGCACCAAAATTAATGGCTTCATTCGTAGTTGTCATTGGAAAAACGCATGATCTGTAGGTATTATGTTCAACCAAAGGTTTAGGCAATACCTTAAAATTCAATCCGTCTTTAGAGAATGCCAGATAAAGAATATCCGCAGTATAATTTTTTACATCACCAGCAGCAATACATAAAAAATAGTATCCTTCTACATAAGTTGCCTGAATATGCCAGGGAGCAAAAGCTGAGTTTGTTTCAGTCCATGGTTTATTAATAAAATTCACCACTTTACATTGTTTAAAATTTGAAAAATCCAAACCGTTATTAGAAGTTCTTCTTATGACATAAGAGGGATCATTCCCCGGAAAGTTAGGACTTATATTATTTTCAACCTCATAACTCACATATTGATTTCCTGTATAAACAAAGCTTGGTGAAAGCATATGATTATTTTTGGGGGCATATGGAGAATTGCTTGTATAAGCAGCTTCCAAAGGATTCCAATGTATACCATCTGTAGATGTTTGCCTTACAATTGTTCTTTGGGTATTTTTAGAAAGCTTACGCATATTATTGTTATTCCTGGCACCTCTAGACAATAAAGAAGATGCCTTTACAAAGCTTGCCCTGTAATATAGAGAAAACTTACCGTTTTCAAATGTCATATCTACATCAGACCAATATCCTTGCTTTACGTCATCTTTATTTTCTGTAAAACTTTCTTTATCAGACGGACATTTTTGAAGCGGAGAAGTAATTCCTTTCGGAGAAATCCAATTCAACCCATCATTTGAAACGACAACAGTAGGATTTTCATATCTAGTAGCATTTGGATTTGCTCCGATAGTACCGAAATACGGAGTGAAAACCATCCAGTACTTATACCCGTTGAATCCATTGGGAAAATACTGGACATCCGGATGACAGTATCCGAAATTTGGGGCATTGATATTTTTAATAAATGCCTGGTCATTCTTTCCCGGGTGATTTCCATTGGCCAGGACATTGATATTGATGGTTCCTATATCTGTCAGGTAATCCGGCAATCCATTATAATCATTATTATTACTTTCTTGGGGAACATTTTCAGCAAACAAGCTCTCTTCCTCGTTTGAGCAGGAAAACGAAAAAATCAGAAGCAGAATAATCAGAATATTCTGTTTTCTTATATAAGCGGACATCCTTAGTGTAGAATTATTTATTGCCGGTGGTATTCATCTTCCAGCCTCACAATATCATCCTCCCCAAAATAAGTCCCTGTCTGTACCTCAATAAAAACAACGGGCTTATCGGAAAGATTCATTATCCGGTGCTTTGCCCCCAGAGGAATGAATATACTTTCACCATAATTCAGACTGATTTCTTTATCATCAAGAACAACGGTAGCATGCCCTTCAATGATCGTCCACTGTTCCTGTCTTTTATGATGATACTGGTAAGATAATTTCTGCCCCGGGTTTACTTCAATTCTTTTTAATTTGTAATTCGCCTCATCTGCCAAAACAAAATATTTGCCCCAAGGTCTTTCTCCGATTTCTAACATATTCTAATGTTTAAGGTTACAAAAGTAAATTAATTTTCAAAATAACAGATGAAAAAAAAACTATTTCAGATATTGAAAATCAAAATAACAACTTTATAAATAAAAATGAAGCTTCCTTGGGAAACTTCATTATACTAAATATTTTTTGCGGAGTTAATTGGCAGGATAAGCATAAAAAGCAATTCCTTCATTAATCCATTTACCTCCTCCGGCAGTTGGTAAATTATCTACACTATAATAATGATCTTTATCGGTTGCGTTCCAATATTGATAGATTGGGACAGTCCCACCTTTTTGATATGAATAGGCGTAAAATAAAATTCCATCGCTTTTCCATTTCCCACCCCCTACTGTCGCCGCGTTAACTGTTGTATAGTAGTGATCATAATCTGTATCATTCCAATATGAATAAATAGCCACGGCATCATCAATTTGTTTTGAAGGCGCTTTAAAAGAAATACGCTCATAATTCCAATCTCCAATATTATTAGCATATTTAGGCGTATAATAATGATCTTTTGATATACTATTCCAATAGGAATAAATATTTGTTATATAATCTAAATTAACCTTATTGTCAATCAAATATTGATCTACATATGATTTTAGTTGAGCTTTCTTCGTTGGGTCTTTAACCAGATCGTAAATAAGAATTAAGCCTTTATTTCCAAAATCAACTAATACAGAATTACTAGGAGTAGAACTATTTTGCCAGTTTGAAATATTAATTTTAGGATTAGTCTGTTCTAAATTTACCTCACCTACAAGTCCTTTGGACGGATCTCCTCCTCTTGTTCTGTAAGATAACTTCCTAGAATAGTTTTTATTAGATTCTGTGGTATTCACATCATTAGTTACATTAATATCAAAAATACTTCCTACTCCTACTTTTACTCCAATTCTAGCAGCCCGCTCACGATCCTGGTTCGTCGTTTCAGACTGAAACATTAAGTCCATTTTCGCTCCTGTATAGATATCCAACGTTACGTGAGTTCCATAATCCTGAACAATTTGTTGTGGTGTTTTTGTTTGTAAATCCTGTATAAACTCAGAAGTAAGATAATCACCCAACATATCAGGTAATGCATTAAATCTAAGTCTTCGCTGCTTGATGACAAGATTATAGCTTCCATAGATATACTTAGCATCAAATTTATTGGTATTGGTTACCGAAGAATTAAATCCTGCTTTTATCGACTGACCAAATAATTTAAATCCTGCCGTGACATCTACTTTTGTAGAAACCATTTTGGAATAAGCCTCTGCATTTTCTCCATATTCCTCTATATATTCTTGAGAAAAAATATTTTCAGTAATTAATCTTCCTGGCTGTTCCGCTTGAAACCTGTTGACATCTATCACCTTGAATCCTGCAGAATTGGAATTAGCATATTCGCCTGCAGCATTATACCCATGCCCTAAAACATCATAGATTCCATCTCCAGCTGACTTTCCAGCCACAGACCGTTCAGACTTTTTCAAATTTTCTGTAACCTCATTATTCAGTTCTTCTGAAGAACACGAAGCCAGTAAAAGCATTAGCAGACTACTAAAGCAAAATAGAATTTGTTTTTTCATACTATTATTATATAATTTTCGGCAAAGATACTATTCTACAACATGTGAAAAAAAATCACAAAAATGATATATATCACAACTTAATGAAAATAATTTAACGTTAAATATCCCTGATAATGAAGAAAAATTCACTATAAAAGAAGAAAATTCAATTACTTATTTTACCTCGAACTGATTTTAGATTGCTTTTAAATCACTTATCCATATATCCCGACCAAATAGGCATCAGAGAATACAAATTAATTTTCCAAAATAATTGCGGCTTCAAAAAAAAAGTAAGATTTTTGCTTTTGCTAATATTACTAAATGAAAATCAGCGCATTCAGCTATGTCAGAAATGGCTTTACTTATGGAGTACCTTTCATAGAATCAATCAGATCCGTCCTTCCTCTTTGTCAGGAATTTGTTATTGCCGTAGGAGATTCCACAGACGGAACAAGAGAAGCCATAGAAAATATCGGAGATCCGAAAATAAAGATCATCGATACGGTATGGGACGACTCGTTGACGCGCGGAGGTAAAATATTTGCCCAGCAATGCAATATTGCATTTACCCATGTGTCTCCATCAGCAGATTGGGTGATCCATATCCAGGCAGATGAAGTTTTGCATGAGAAGGATTATCCGCTGATCCTGGAGAAGATGAAAGAAGCTGATCAATATAAAGAAATTGAAGGCCTTCTTCAGCCATTTATTCATTTCTGGGGCGACTACAACCACATCCGGAACAGCAGAAGGGTTCATAAGAATGAAATCCGGATGTTTAAATACAATCCTAATATAAGAGCCTATATCGATTCGCAGGGGTTCAGGAAATTCAATTCCATTGAAAACTATGAAAACGGTTCCGAAAGAGGAGAAAAGCTGAAAGTACTGGCCTTAAACGCACCTGTTTACCATTACAGTTCCGTAAAATCCAAAAGGACAATGTCTCTGAAAGCTAATAATTTTGTCTATTACTACGGCCATACGGATAAAAAGCTGGAAGAAGCGCCGAAAGACGAATTTAATTATAATACTGTAGATCGGGTAACCCGATTCAAAGGGACACATCCCCAGGTAATGGCAGAGGCCATTGCAGCCTATGATTTTGTTTTCAATCATGACAAATCCCAGGCGGTATGGAAAAAGAAAGACCGGTACTTACAACCTATCGAAGACCTTCTGAAAATCCGTTTTGGAGAATATAAAAATTACATCCTTATTAAAAATCCAAAATAGAATTCCTTTTTTTTAAAAGAAAGTCTCTTTAACTTTGCACCAAAATAAATTGAAATGGACAAAGTAAGAGTACGTTTTGCTCCGAGTCCTACGGGACCATTACACTTGGGTGGCGTAAGAACGGCATTATATGATTATCTTTTTGCTAAAAACCAGGGTGGTGAATTTGTATTGAGGATTGAAGATACGGATACTGCCAGATACGTGGAAGGCGCAGAAGAATACATCGAGGAAGCCCTCGAATGGTGTGGAATCATCGCCGATGAAAGCCCTAAAAAAGGAGGAAAATTTGCTCCGTACAGACAATCCGAAAGAAGAGACATTTACAACCGGTATACAGAGCAGATCTTAAAAACAGATTATGCCTACATCGCTTTCGATACGGCTGAAGAACTAGACGCCATCCGTGCTGAGTATGAGGCGCGAGGCGACGTTTTCTCTTATGATAACAAAACCAGAAATCAGCTGAGAAACAGTTTAACGCTTTCTGAAGAAGAAATTCAGAAATTACTGGATGAAAAGACGCCTTATGTAGTTCGTTTCAGAATGCCGGTAGATCGTACTTTGAACCTTGAAGATATCATCCGTGGAAAATTCTCAGTCAATACCAATACTTTAGACGATAAGGTTCTCGTAAAAAACGATGGAATGCCAACTTACCATTTCGCGAACATCATCGACGATCATGAAATGGAAATTTCCCATGTGATCCGGGGTGAAGAATGGCTGCCGTCTTTGGGACTGCATACTTTATTATATGAAGCAATGAACTGGTCAGCTCCTCAGTTTGCCCATCTGTCTCTTATTTTAAAACCGGAAGGCAAAGGAAAACTGAGCAAAAGGGATGGCGATAAATTCGGGTTCCCGGTATTTCCGCTGAACTTTACGGATCCTGCCACAGGAAATGTTTCCAAAGGATACCGGGAAAGCGGTTATCTTCCGGAAGCATTCATCAATATGGTGGCCCTGCTGGGATGGTCGCCGGCAGATGATAAAGAAATTTTATCCCTGGATGAAATGGCAAAAGAATTTGACCTGAATAAAGTCCATAAAGCCGGAGCAAGATTCAGTAAGGAAAAAGCAGAATGGTTCAACCACCAATATATTCAGCAGAAATCTAACGAAGACCTGCTTCAGATTTTAAAAGATTCTGATTTAAACCTGGCGCTTTCCGACGATAAATTATTAAGAGTTATTCACCTGATGAAAGAAAGGGCTACTTTCCCGAAAGACATTTATGAAAACGGGAAATTCTTCTTTGAAGCACCGGCTTCTTATGATGAAAAAGCAGCGAAAAAAGCATGGAATGAAGAAACTTCCGGAATTTTACAGGAGCTTGCCCAACAACTGGAAACCGTGGAATTCAGCGCTGAAAATCTGAAGCAGGCCGTTCATGATTTTGCAGAAAGCAAAGGTCTGGGAATGGGTAAAGTAATGATGCCGCTTAGATTATCTCTGGTAGGCGAACTGAAAGGCCCGGATGTCCCGGACATTATGGAACTTCTTGGAAAAGAAGAAACTACCTCCCGGATAAACAATGCGATTAATAATTTTAAATAGATTTTGATAATTTTTCATACATTTGAAAGATTTAATTTACTTCAAGAATGGAATATTTAAGTTTCGAACTTCCTATAAAAGAATTAATGGACCAATACCAAACCTGTTCTTTAGTAGGAGAAGAAAGTGGTGTTGATGTAAAATTAGCATGCAGCCAGATCGAGGATAAAATCATAGAAAAGAAAAAAGAGATCTATGGAAATCTTACGCCCTGGCAGCGGGTACAGCTTTCCCGCCATCCAGACCGTCCTTATACCCTGGACTATATCAACGGGATGGTAGACAAAGGAAGCTTCCTGGAACTTCACGGAGACCGGAATTTTGCAGATGATCCTGCCATGATCGGCGGCCTGGCCACCCTTGACGGACAGAAAGTAATGATCATCGGTACCCAGAAAGGAAGAACCACCAAAGAAAGACAGCACAGAAGATTCGGGATGCCGAATCCTGAAGGATACCGGAAAGCATTGCGGCTGATGAAGCTGGCTGAGAAATTCAGAATCCCTGTAATAACATTAGTGGATACACCGGGAGCTTATCCGGGACTTGAAGCGGAAGAAAGAGGACAGGGTGAAGCCATTGCCAGAAATATTTTCGAAATGACAATGCTTAAAACCCCGATCTTTACCTACATCATCGGTGAAGGAGCCAGCGGCGGAGCCTTAGGAATAGGTGTCGGAAACAAAGTATACATGCTGGAAAACACCTGGTATACCGTAATTGCACCGGAAAGCTGCTCTTCCATCCTCTGGAGAAACTGGGACCATAAGGAAGATGCGGCCAACGCCCTAAACCTTACCCCAAAAGATGCCCTGAGAGAAAAATTCATCGACGGCATTGTGGAAGAACCGCTGGGAGGAGCACATTACGACCCCGAAACGACCTATGCCAATCTAAAGAGTTCGATCTTACAGAATATCAAAGCCTTTTCAAAATTCACAGGAAAAGAACTGGAAACCCAGCGACAGGACAAATTTATTGCCATGGGGCAATTTAAAGGATAAAACAAAACCACCGGGATTCCGGTGGTTTTTTCTTTTAGTAATATTCGATATGCCTGACCCACCTGTATAAATCTTTTCCGTTTACATTTTTGATGATCTCTGTCCAGTTTTTATGCTTGTCAAATTTATATCTAAAAAATAACTTCTACAGGTTCTTTATTTTTTCCTCCGAATTTATCCAGATAGTAGAGCTTTGTTAAATAATTGCCATTATACTCAAAATTTATATCAGAGGAAACTTTATTATCATAATAAACAATTTCTCTGACTAGCTTTTGATCTTTTGTGATAGACGGAGTCTTTCCATTTTTCATAGCTATTACCTGCTTTTCTCCATATCTCATTGGTTAGGATAAAAATGCTGTCTGTTTTTGTAAAGGTATTGAATTTTGTTATTAGCAAAGACTTTACCGCCCCGAAATTGGTAATAACCTTTTTTCAGGTTCGCTTTTCCATTTGAAAATAGATTCCCTGAACTTTCTTGTTCGGCTGTCTTTTTCATAGAAATAATGTGATGTATCTTCCGAATAATCATTTCTTGATCTTTCCGTGATTAATCTGTTCAGATAATCATAAGTATACTCGTAATCATCTACCATTCTCCCCGATTTATGACACCATGTTTCTTTTGTAATATTCCGGTTTTTATCATAATAAGTTTCATTGTTGATGTACCTGCAAAAATCGGTTTCAAACCAGGTACTTCTCACCCTTTCTCTTAAAATTTCAGGTACTATAATTGTGGCGTGGCCATATTCATCATCTCCTCTCATAAAAGTGAATGGAACGGAATTATTAAAAACTCCACATATTCTTTTACAGATTTGAGCTTACCCAAAACCGTATCTTTTATAATCTGGGAATGGCAATACGCAGATAGTAAGAATAAAATAGGTAAGATCTGTTTCATATTTCATCATTTAAAAAAGCCTCCGAAGAGGCTTCTATTATTTTTTTGTGAAAATGATATCACTGGTTTCATATGGCAAATTTATTTTTATCCCATTTGCCGGATAATCTGAACAATTTTTATTTGTAACAACTGTAGATTGTGGCTGATAATTCCATTTTAAATGCGTAGAATCAATATATTCAAGAGTTATAAATCCATTTCCTATCAAACATTTTAATCCCTTATAATCAAAGATAACGGAGCCATCAATTTGTGTTCCCATGCTAATTGCGTTAACCATATCATTTGAAGAATTCATAGTATCTTCAACAATTTGATTATTAACTAAAACTTTATATCGTATTAATAAAACATCTCTATAAAAATGTCGATTAAATAAACTTGTACTTCTGTTATCTTCCTTACTAATTAATAGAGTGATTTGTTTTCCATTGATTGTAGTTTTTCAATTTCCAATAAATTTATTGTACTCATTATTAGTATCTTTAATATAAGAATTGTCGGGAATAATTCTATAATTTGTATTTAAAGGGTATTGTGCATTACAATAAAACACAAGGAAAATTCCTAAAATTGTTATCAAATTTTTCACTACTGTTTTGTAAAAATTATATCATCAGGTTCATAAGGTAAATTTATCTTTATACCATCTACAGGATAATCCGGACAATTTTTGTTTGTTACCATTGTAGATTGAGGCTGATAATTCCATTTCAAATGTGTGGGATCAACATATCCAATATTAATTGTTCCCCATCCCACTGTACATTTTCCTCCGGTGTAGCCAAAAGTAACCGAATTATCTATTTCTGTTCCTAAACTAATAATATTAATTTTATCATCGGTAATATTAGTAGTATTTTCTACTATCTGATTATTAATTAAAACTTTATACTTAACTAACAACACATCTCGGAAAAAATTTTTGTTTAATCGATTTATTGATCTATTTTCCTGTTTAGAAATATAGAGATAGACTTCTTTAGTTCCTAATACAGCTTTCCAATTACCAACAAATTTATTGTATTCATTGTTCAAATCTTTTATGTAAGAATTATTAGGGATTATTGTAAAGTCTGCATCTAATGGATACTGCTGTGCTTTACAGCCTATAGACAATAAAATAATTGGTAAGTATAAGAATATTTTATTTTTCATAATGTTTGTTTTAACAAGGATTTGATACTTTAGGAGTTCCATCAGGATTAAATTCTATTGTAGAAGTGTTACCATCTTGTTCTTTTATAAGAGTTATTTTACCATTTAGTCCCATATTATTTAGTAAGTAATTAAAAAGTTTTTCTAAACCACTAGTAGATAAATTTTGTTTAAAACCTTTTCCTTCTTTTTTCAATAATAATTTAGTAAAATCTATATAATCTATTACTAAATTATTAACATATATCGCCTCTTCTGCGTCTGTCATAGCGGGTGGTAAATCTGAAGCAGTTCCTGTAAAGCTAATAAAATAAGTTCCAACAGAGGAAACAGTTCCGCTATATGCATTTCCTAGATCATTTGCATCTTGTTCCCGAACAATATGCAAAAAAGTAACAATATCTTGTGGCGCAAAAATACCTATGGTTCCGGGTTGATGTGTATGTACAGTTCCTAATGAGCTTGATCCTATTCCAAAATACATTTGATTGTTGCCGTTAACATTTCCTGAAACAAGAGTTCCACTTTTTAATTGTTGAAATCCTCTTTCAGTTTTCTTTGATGCATTTTGCGCATAGTTTCTAAGAGAGTTTAAAGAATCTTTTACTTGCGGGTTGTTTACAATATTTCTTGTTTTCTCGCAGGGATTCTGATTGTCTGGATTATTCGGGTCATTATTTCCATCGCCGCCATCGCCGTAGTCATAACCGCCACCGCCGTTATCTTCCCATCCCGGACTGGAATAATCTAAAAAGCTATAACAATTGGTATAGTAGTTGGTTTCCCAGTGACCTCCCGCATCAGGATTGGATTCATTATTAGGATACCACATAGATATACTGTTTGTAATACAAACTATGCCTTTCTGTGTATATGAATTTACATTGTTTTCTGGACCCGTCTTATATCGTGTATATTTCCCGAACATAATGCCCTGAAAGAAAGAGTTATTGCTTTCTGAATTTTCATAGCGGAAATACACCTTACTATCGAAACGACCGCATACAAGGGTATTTACAACTTTCCCATTTTCTACAATAGGAACTGCCATGAAACTTTCATCGTATTTGCCCATACTCATGGCATAATCCCAATCGGGAATCCCAGAGGACTTTTTGATATCCTTTTCATGTTCGTTGTAAATTTTCATCACTTTTTTAATATACTTTTCATCTTCTTTCCAGAGACTTTTAGAGCGGTACTCTTTAGAATCAGGATCGGAGGAAGAATAGATCTCATCGTGTACACAAGAATACTGGGTAAAAAGAAAAACCGCCATACAGGCCAGCCACGAAATCATTTTTTTCGTCATGGTTATTGTTGTTTTTTATGGGTTAAAGATAAATATTTTTTCAATTGCTCAACAAAGATGTGGAAAAAAATGTGGTAGGCAAAACCGGTTTTTGCATAAAATTACCCGATTATCGGGTAAACGGAATCAATGGAAATATTTTTTTATATTTGTTTTTAAATATCTATACCGATGACCAATACCGTAGCGGAGAAAATAAAAAGGCTGAGAAAATCCAAAGGGTTTTCCCAGGATGACATGGCAGAGAAGCTGCATATTTCGCAGTCGGCCTACGCCCGGATCGAAAGTGGGGAAAGCAGCTCATGGATTCATCACATCGAAAAGCTGAGCGAAATTTTCGAAATGAAGCCGGAGAATTTTTTATCGGATGAAACCAATAATTTTAGTAATCTCGACCAGTTAGGAGGTTTCGCTTTTCAAAATGTGGGAACCATCACTACAATAAATTCTTTTCTATCTGAAAAGTTAGTAGAACAATATGAAGAACGCATCAAAGAATTAAAGGAGCAGGTGGAATTCTGGAAAGACAAAGCAGGAAATACCGGTAACTCCACTTATTAATAAGCAAAAAGTCGGTTTAGGAATTCCTAAAACCGACTTTTTTTATTGCTTTTCTTTTTATATTATTTACTCGCTCAGATTCAGCTCGATCTCAATATCCTTATTGATCTTTTTCAGGGAAGAATACTTGGCATCGCAAACCATCGTGGTAAGGACATATTCCCCTTTTTCCACCAGCAGGAAATTCTGTCCGTTGGCCGGAACGTCGAGGTTATAATATTTTTTTCCGCTTATTTTTACGATCAGACGGCATTTAGAGCGGTTCTTGATGTTGATGTAAGCTTCCTTATCCATCGGGTCATTGTTGAAAAGGTGGGTAAGCATCGCAGCCGTCCTTTTGTTCTGTTCGCTTGGCCCGGAAGATTTTTTGCTGCTGCCCGTTGCGCTTTCCATTTTTACAGAACCTGCTGTACCGGCCGCGGCTATGGTTTTGGCGTTATTCAGTTTGTTGTTATCAAGCACCATCTGGCGGATTTTGTCTTCACTGACGGCTTTAATCGTCGGCTTCGCTTCCGGGGAATTGTTGGCCATAATCATCTGGATGAGTTTCTTTTTGAAATAATCGGTTTTGGCATGTCCGGGATTCTGTTTCAGGAAGCCAGCCACCACCCTTGCTTCTGCCGTCGTTTCGGCGTCATTCTCGGTGTAGATGATCGCTGTTTCCTTTTCTACGATGGCTTTGGATTTCGTTTTTTTCTTTTTTTGAGAAAAACCCAGGGTGAAAATACATAAAAATATGAGGAGGAATATTTTTTTCATTAAGCAAACATTTAAAAATTTATTAAATATACAAATAACGCAAAAAGTCATTTTTTAGTTTATCATTAAAATCATTATCTTTGCATCGCTTTAAAATTAAGCTAAAAATTAATACTAAACCTTAAATAAAAAAATAATAGATATTATGTCTTATACACCAGCTGCTGCAGACGTAGCAAAATTGAGAAACCAAACAGGTGCAGGTATGATGGACTGCAAAAAAGCTTTAGTAGAAGCTGAAGGAGATTTCGAAAAAGCAGTAGACATCCTTAGAAAAAAAGGACAGAAAGTTGCGGCTAACAGAGCGGACAGAGAGTCTACTGAAGGTGCAGTAATCGCAAGAGTAAACGAAGACAACACTTTAGGGGTTGTAATCTCTTTGAACTGTGAAACCGATTTCGTGGCTAAGAACGAAGCGTTCATCGAATTGGCTTACGAATTGGCTGAAATGGCAATCTTCGCGGCTACAAAAGAAGAATTACTGGCTACGGATTTCCACGGACTTACGGTTGCTGAAAAATTAATCGAGCAGACCGGAGTTATCGGTGAAAAAATCGAGATCGGTGCATTCGAAAGAATCGAAGGTCCTTTCTTAGGTGCTTACATCCACGCAGGAAACAAGATCGCTTCTATCACGGCTCTTTCTGCAAATGTAGAAGGTGCAAGTGAAGCAGCAAAAGCGGTTTCTATGCAGGTAGCTGCTATGAACCCGATCGCTCTTGATGAGAATTCCGTTTCTCAGGCGACGATCGACAAAGAACTGGAAATCGAAAGACATAAACTTACGGAAGAAGGGAAGCCTGCCAATATTATCGATAATATCCTTAAAGGTAAAATGCAGAGATTCTACAAAGACAACACTTTGGTACACCAGGATTTCATTAAAGACAGCAGCATGTCTGTTGCCGACTATGTAAAATCTGTAAACGGAGACCTTAAAGTAACTGGATTTGTAAGAGTAAGCTTATAATCTTTTCAGGTTTAAAATATTGGATCCCGGTGATTTTTATCATCGGGATTTTTTTATTCCCTGAAATAATCAGGTCAGCACAATATTAACTGATTATTAAATATTTAACAATTTCATCAATTAACACATTACGAAGGAAAATTTCATCATAAAGCCGGTTATTAATGCTTAAATTTGCAGCCCTTTATTAATAGACATGAAAAAATTTCTACTAATCTTTTGCACTTTTTTTTATTTAATCTTTAATGCGCAACTGGATACGGAACATTGGTTTGCCCCGATGTCCGCAAGCTCCCTGCAGGGAACCCCGGAATGTTACCTGTATCTTTCTACGAATGAAACGGTTCCTTTCCCGGTACAGATCTCCAACAACAATGTTGTCTTTTCCACAGTACAGATCAGCAAAGGAAATCCCGTTCAGGTAACGGTTCCGAATAATTTTATGATTGCCTCTACCCTGTCAAACCTTTTTGTCCAGCGGAACATGGGTCTTCATGCACAAGGCAACAAAAAATTCTTTGCCAATTTCCGGTTTGCAGTCCCCAACCAGGCCGAAATCATAACTTCCAAAGGACTGGCAGGCATCGGTAAAAACTTTTTTGTAGGAGTCGCTCCGAATACGACGGCAAAACCTTACGTAAATTCCACCATCGGAGTTGTAGCAACGGAAGACAATACCACCGTAACCTTATCAGGATATAATCCCGGAGTAGTTTTTTCCGACGGCATCTCCGCACCCTCGAGAACGTTTACGATTAATAAAGGGAAATCCTATATCATCGAAGCACAAAGCGATCTTTCCAATAATAATTTAAATGGATTAGTCGGAGCGAAAATCACTTCCAACAAACCGATTTCCGTCACCAATGGAAATTTCAACAGCATCTATACGACACAGAACAACAGCAATGTCGATATCCTGATGGACCAGGCCGTCCCTGTGGAAAGACTGGGCAAAAATTTTGTTATGGTCAAAGGAAACGGGCCGGCGAATTCAGGAATGGAAGCAGCGCTGGTTATTGCGACAGAAAACAACACCAAGCTTACCGTAAACGGCAATCTGCTGGGGAATATCACGTTAAACGCAGGACAGTATTATATTATACAGGGAACCAATTACATCAATCAGGGGAACGGACATTATAATATGAGTATTGCTGCTACCAATAATGTATATGTTTATCAGCTTCTTGCCGGAACATCAGGCAGTACGGTTTATGCTACCGGCGGCATGAACTTTATCCCGCCGCTGAGCTGTTTCCTGCCGAAAGAAATTAATGAAATCGGATTCATCAATAAAATAGGAAGCAATTCTTTTGATACAAAACTGAACATTATCACTCAGACCGGCGCCAATGTTACATTTAACGGAAGTGCCATAGGTAATATAAGCGGGCCTTATCCCGTTAACGGAAATCCGAGCTGGGTAACCTATTCTCTTCAGGGGGTTACCGGAAATGTAACCGTCAATTCAACGTTACCGGTAACTGCCGGAATTGCTGCCGGAAACGGTGCCGTAGGTTATGGCGGATATTTTGCCGGCTTTTCTTCCGTACCGGCCATTACCAAAACAGGAGACTGTTATTCCGGGATTCTTTTGCAGGTAGATAATAATTACGATAGCTACCAATGGTTTTTAAACGGAAATCCTATTCCCGGAGCGACTGCCTTTTCCATTAATCCTGAATTGTACGGAGCAGGAGATTACACCTGCCTGATTACCAAAAACAACTGCGAAACCAGGCTGACCGGTGTTTACAACTATACGCTATGCCCTCCGATTTCTACGACAACATACACCATCGGATCCTGTAATACGAAGGTTATCACTCCTGCATTTACCAATTCTACGCAGACTATCGTTCCATCGCTTACAAACATCATTTCACCGCCTACTTCAGGAACTGCTACAGTAAATCCAACAACAGGACAAATTACTTATACGCCAAATCCTTCTGCAACAAACACTACCGATACTTTCATTTATTATATTCAGGGAAATGGGAACCCTTTTGATTTTGAATATTTCAAAATTATTATTAACACTCATGTTTTACAGATAAATAACAGCGCGCTTGCTTCGTGCGCAGACACCAGCGGAAACGGTATCTATAACCTTACTTCCGTAAATCTATCTTCTGATCCGGGAACCACCGTTACGTATTTCACCAATCCCGCCTTAACGGGAACACCGATTGCCAATCCGTCAGCCTATAACGGACCGGCAGGAATTATTTATGCTAATGTAACTTCGCAATACGGCTGCTCAAAAACAGGCCAGATTACCTTAACAATTACACCGGCCCCGACAGTTAATAATGCTTCCTTAACGGCCTGCGCAGGACCCAACGGGAACGGAACTTTTAACCTTACTTCCTCCAATATTTCTTCCGATCCGGGGATAACGGTTACATATTTTACCAATCCGAATTTAACCGGACAAATCACCAACCCGGCGACCTATTCAGGACCTCCGGGAATCATCTATGCGAATGTAACTTCGCCCGCAGGATGTTCCAAAACAGCCAAGATTACTTTGACGGTAAGTCCGCTGCCGAATGTGAGCAACGGTTCTCTGGCTGCCTGTGCCGGAACCAACGGAAACGGAACATTCAACCTGACTTCAGTAAACCTTTCTTCTGATCCGGGGACTACCATTACGTATTTTACCAATTCAAATTTAACCGGACAGATTACGAATCCCCCTACGTATTCAGGACCTTCAGGAATAATTTATGCCAATATAACCTCACCGGCAGGATGTTCCAAAACAGCCCAGATTACTTTAACGGTCAATCCGTTGCCGAATGTAAACAATGCTACTCTTATATCCTGTGCCGGAGCAAACGGAAACGGAACTTTTAATCTTACCTCAACCAATATTTCTTCTGATCCGGGAATAACGGTTACGTATTTTACCAATTTAAACTTAACGGGTCAGATTATGAATCCGGCAACCTACTCCGGGCCTGCAGGAATTATTTACGCCAATGTAACCTCATCCGCAGGATGCTCAAAAACGGCTCAGATTACACTAACGGTTACCCCGTCTCCAGATATCAATACGGCAAACTATAATGCCAATCTTTGTGATGATAATTTCGACGGCATTATCAATGTAAATTTCCCGGGCATTACGCCCCAGATTGTTACCAATTCGGCGAATTTCAATGTACGGTATTACCTTAGCCAGGCAGATGCAAATGCCGGAAACAATAATACCATACCTGCCAACTGGACGTACACAACCAATACAACAGTCTATGTAAGGGTAGACGCCCTTAGCGGAACATGTCCTGCGGCATTCGGACAGATTAATTTCAAAACAGGAAACAGAATATCTTTAATTTCAAATGCTGCCAATATGGAGGTTTGTGATAATGACCTGAACAGTTCGGAGAATGTAAACCTTAATGATTACAAAAATCTATTTACAGCCAATCCTGCCGTCACGGTAACTTTCCATGCTACGCTGACAGATGCCCAAAATGGCACAAACACAGTTTCTTCCAACCAGACGATTACTGCTCCGAAAACATTTTATCTTCGATTTACAAGTGCAACGGAATGTGCGAATACAGGAACAGTTACTTTTACTTTGAATACACCTAAAAAATCGGAAAAATTACGGGACCAGATTATCTGCTCTACAGAAAAGGCACTGCTGGATGCCGGACCTGATTTTACTTCTTATACATGGAGTACCGGGGCCACTTCACAAACCATCCTTGCAGGTGCCGGAAATTATTACGTAGACTTAGGTTTTAACGGCTGCGTATACCGCCAATACGTAAACGTTACCGTTTCACAGGCCCCAAGCATTACAAACATTAATATTACCGGATCCAGCGCAACCATACAGGTTTCAGGCGGAACTTCACCATATCAATATTCCCTGAATGGAATTGATTATCAAGCTTCCAATACTTTTACCGGTTTGAGCAGAGGCGTTCATACAATATATGTTTTAGGAAAAGACGGGTGTTCGCCGACAATCAAAGAATTTTTAGTATTAAATCTCATTAACGCCATTACACCAAATGG
This sequence comes from Chryseobacterium sp. sg2396, assembly GCF_042610505.1. Taxonomy (NCBI): domain Bacteria; kingdom Pseudomonadati; phylum Bacteroidota; class Flavobacteriia; order Flavobacteriales; family Weeksellaceae; genus Chryseobacterium; species Chryseobacterium sp. sg2396. The sequence continues at coordinate 98,628 of NZ_JBHGAQ010000010.1, forward strand.
CGACGGAATTAATGACATACTGAATTATTCGGATTTAAGAATAAAGCAGAATGTATCCATCGATATTTCTGATCGTTACGGTGCTTCGGTGTACAAATCTACCGGCAATACGTACAGCTGGGACGGAAAATCCGGAGGCAGGGCACTTCCTACCGGAACCTACTGGTATATTCTGAAATGGATAGAGCCGGATACCAAATTGCCGGTTTCCTATTCCGGATGGATTTTAATTAAAAACCGTGAATAATCACTTATCAAAATATAAAGCTGCAATCCCGATGACAGAGAATCATCGGGATTTTTATTCCTCTTTTTATAAAATACCCTTCAATATTAAAAAAATATTAAAAATTCAACAATATATATTATTATAGAAATTAGTAATTAAATTTTATGTAAAAAATTGATTTTTAATATTTACATTTGCATCCCTTATTGAGAATTATGAAAAAACTTCTACTAACCATTTGTACGTTTCTTTGTTTATTATGCAATGCCCAGCTTGATACGGATCACTGGTTTGCGCCAATGGCGTCCAAAGCAGGAACAAGCAATCTGCAAGGTTTTCTATACCTTTCTACAGATGAAGTAACGCCTTTTTCCGTACAGATTTATAATTCCAATTCCCTTTTTACCACGGTTCAGGTGAGTAAAGGAAACCCTGCGCAGGTAAGTATTCCTAATAATTTTTTGATTACGGACAATCCATCCAATCTTTTCACGCCCAATTCCATGGGCCTGTATCTGAAAGGTACTAAGAAGTTTTTTGCCAACTACAGATTTTCACTTACCAATCATGCGGAAATCATTACCTCTAAAGGACTGGCTGGTCTGGGAACTACTTTTTACGTAGGGATGGCGCCGATAACAGGGACTGCGAACTATGTAAATTCCACCATAGGTGTTACGGCAACGGAAGACAATACTTCCGTGGTCATTTCAGGTTATAATCCCAATGTTGTTTTCTCAGACGGAACTTCAAGCCCAACCAAAACGTTTACTTTAAATAAGGGAGAATCCTATATTCTGGATGCATTAAGCACAGATTCCGTCTATAACCTGGATGGCCTGATAGGGGCAAAAATACAGTCGACGAAACCCATTTCAGTAACCAACGGAAATTTCAACGGAATTTATACCAGCCTGAATTTTTCGAATAATGACATCCTGATGGACCAGGCAGTGCCGGTCGACCGGTTAGGAAAAGAATTTGTTGTGGTAAAGGGCAACGGGACCGTAGCCTCCGAAATGGAAACGGCTTTGATTGTCGCTACCCAGAACGGTACGAATATTACCCTTAATGGCATTCCCTCAGGTATTACCCTGAATGCGGGACAGTATTATATGGTTCCAAGCATCAATTATATACAGCACGGAACCGGGGATAATTACAATATGGGCATTTCGTCGAATAATAACATCTATGTCTACCAGTTGCTGGCAGGGGTTTCCAGTCTTAATGGAAACGAATATGCTACCGGTGGAATGAACTTCATTCCGCCATTAAGCTGTTATATGCCGAATAAGGTGGATGAGATCGGTTTCATCAATAAGATTGGAAGCCAGACTTTTAATACCAGATTAAATATCATTACCCAGACCGGAGCAACCGTTACCTTAAACGGAAACCCGCTTGCTGCGGCAAACGGGCCTTTCCCAGTAAACGGGAATCCAAACTGGGTTACCTATACGGTTCTTAACGTAAGCGGAACAGCAACCGTGAATTCTACAAAATCCGTTACAGCCGGAATTGCCGCAGGAAGCGGTGCCGTGGGATATGGCGGATATTTTGCCGGGTTTTCGTCTGTTCCTGTAATTTCCAAAACAGGAGATTGTTATACAGGGATTTTACTACAGGTTGACAACACCTATGATACTTATCAGTGGTATCTTAACGGGGCTATTATTCCGGGAGCAACTACCTATTCTATAAATCCAGAAGTGTACGGAGCGGGTAATTATACCTGTGTGGTTACCAAAAACAATTGCGGAAGTGTAACCACGAATGCATATGTATATACGCTTTGCCCTCCTATCACAACGACAACGTATAATATAGGATCGTGCAAAACAAAAGTGATCTCTCCGGTATTTTCCAATTCCACGCAGACCATCGTTCCATCCAATACCAGCATTATTCTGGCGCCGACCTCCGGAACTGCCACAGTAAATCCAACAACAGGACAGATTACCTACACGCCAAATGCAGGGCTTACAGCAGACACGACGGATACATTTATTTATTATGTTCAGGGAAACGGAAATCCTGCCGACTTTGAATATTTTAAAATTGTTATTAATATTGACGTCCTTCAAACGGCCAACGGTTCTTTAAATTCCTGTGCAGATGCAAACGGAAACGGAACCTTTAATCTTACTTCCGTTAATGTAACTCCGGATTCGGGAACAACGGTCCAGTATTTTGCCAATGCGGCCTTAACTGGAACACCGATTGCCAATCCGGCAACATACAACGGACCGGCAGGAATCATTTATGCCAATGTAACCTCATCGGCAGGATGTTCAAAGGTTGCTCAGATTACATTAACCGTTACTCCGGCCCCGAACGCAAACAACACTGCATTAAGTACGTGTGCGGGAACAAACGGAAACGGAGCCTTTAACCTTACTTCAGCCAATATTTCTTCCGATCCCGGGGTTACGATTACGTATTTCACCAATCCGAATTTAACCGGACAAATTACCAATCCTACGGCATATTCAGGACCTTCTGGAATTATTTATGCTAATGTAACGGCACCGTCAGGATGTTCAAAAACAGCTCAAATTACTTTGACGGTAAATCCGCTGCCTAATGTAACCAACGGCTCTCTCACTGTCTGTGCCGGAACGAACGGAAACGGAACTTTTAATCTTACCTCAGTAAATCTTTCCGCGGATCCGGGAGTAACGGTAACTTATTTTACCAATTCAAACTTAACCGGCCAGATTAACAATCCGGCAACCTACTCAGGGCCTTCAGGGATTATCTATGCCAACGTAACCTCATCGGCAGGTTGCTCAAAAATTGCTCAGATCACCTTAACGGTAAATCCACTCCCTAATGTAATTAACGGTTCGTTAAATTCCTGTGCGGATGCAAACGGAAACGGAACCTTTAACCTTACTTCTGTCAATGTAACTCCGGATTCGGGAACAACGATACAGTATTTTACCAATGCGGCCTTAACAGGAACACCGATTGCTAATCCCGCAACATACAACGGACCGGCAGGAACGGTTTATGCCAATGTAATTTCAGCGGTAGGATGTTCAAAGGTTACCCAGATCACCTTAACGGTTACCCCGCTGCCTAATATCAACACCAATAATTATAACTCGACACTTTGTGATGATAATTTCGATGGGTTAGTGAATGTTAATTTCCCAAGTATTACTCCTCAGATTGTGACGGGTTCCACAAACTTTAATGTAAGATATTACCTTTTACAGGCCGATGCTACGGCAGGAAATAATAATACTTTATCGGCAAACTGGACGTATAATGCCAACACCACCGTATATGTAAGAGTGGATGCCCTTACGGGAACATGTCCTCCTGCTTTCGGGCAGATTAATTTTAAGATCGGCAACAGGGTTACTTTAATTGCAGGAAATGCGGCAGCTGAAATTTGTGACGCCGACATCAACGGCTCCGAAAGCGCCAATCTGAACGATTATAAGAATCTTTTTACCGCCGATCCCGGGGTAAGCATGACCTTTTACACAACTCTGGCCAATGCGCAGACAGCAACTAATGCGGTTACCTCTGTTCAGACCATCACAGGTACCCAAACGTTCTATATAAGATTTACAAGCGCTACGGCCTGTCCGAATACAGGAGTGTTAATGATCACTCTGAAAACACCGAGAAAGTCATCGTTGTTAAGTGATAAAGTAATTTGTCCTGATGAGAACGCAACATTAGATGCAGGTTCCGGATTTACCTCATATCTTTGGAGTACGGGAGCAACCACCCAGTCTGTTAACGTAGGTGCAGGAAGTTACTATGTAGACTTGGGATTCAATGGTTGCATATACCGTCAGTTTGTTAATGTGACAACCGCTCCTGCTCCTAAGATTATGAAAGTTGAAGTTTCAGGTTATAATGCCACCATTTCCGTATCAGGAGGAACACCGCCTTATAAATATTCGTTAAACGGAATCGATTATCAATTTTCCAATATTTTTACCGGCCTTTCAAGAGGGGTGCATACCGTTTATGTAACAAGTGCAGACGGCTGTTCTCCGGTAACGGCAGACTTTCTGGTTCTCAACCTTATTAATGCCATAACACCGAATGGGGACGGCCATAACGATGTTCTGAACTACTCCGATCTGAAAATCAAGCAGAATGTTTCCATTGAGATTGCGGACCGCTACGGAGCCATTGTTCATAAATCTTCCGATAAGAATTATATCTGGGACGGAAAACTTAACGGATCTCCACTGCCTACCGGAACATATTGGTATTTATTACGTTGGATCGAACCCGATACCAAATTGCCGGTTTCCTATTCCGGATGGATTTTAATTAAAAATCGTGAATAAATCTAAAATTTTATTTACATTTTAGTAACAATATGTATATAATTATTTAAATTTGTAAAAATCCTAAATCATTGTACATGAAAAGATTTCTANTCGTGAATAAATCTAAAATTTTATTTACATTTTAGTAACAATATGTATATAATTATTTAAATTTGTAAAAATCCTAAATCATTGTACATGAAAAGATTTCTATTATCTTTCGTATTATTACTCCTCAGTTTTAATACCATTTTTGCCCAAAGGGATACGGACCATTGGATCGCACCTTATTATGCATCCGTAACGGGATACACCAATGCGTTGTACCTTTCGACAGATTCAACGACTCCCTTTGACGTCAAAATTTATAACAACAACAACCTGATCCAGACGGTTACCATCAGCAAAGGGAATCCGCAATCCTATACCGTAGCGGTAGGCCTCGTTTCTGCAACTGCGACATCTGAAGCTTTGCAGGTAATTACGAAAGGGCTTTACCTGAAAGGAGACAAGCCTTTCTATTGTACCCTAAGATCTGCACAGATCTCTCACGGCGAAATCATCACCTCTAAAGGGAAAGCCGGAATCGGTAAATTATTTTATGTAGCCAATGCACCCAATACCAACGCGGGTACCGGCTCCGGAAATAATTTCACGGCAGGTGTTTTGGCGACTGAAGACAACACACTGGTAACGGTAACCTGGACGACTCCCGGGCTGGTTTTCATCGGTGGAACGCCGGCGGGAAACTCCCAGTCTTTCACACTGAATAAAGGACAATCCTATATCATGGCAGGGAATAATTCAACCACTGCCAATCTTACAGGCTTTATAGGGGCAAAAATTGTTTCTGATAAACCCATCAGTTTAACCAATGGTAGTGCTAACGGTAACTTTGGAGCGCTAGGCTCTTCCGGTTCCGACCTGATTATGGACCAGTCGGTTCCCGTAGAAAGATTAGGCAGCACATTTGCCATGGTAAAAACAAGGTCTACCGCACCTTCTGAAAATATGGAAGGAGGAATCGTTATTGCAACGGAAGACAATACCCAAATCTTTGTAAACGGCGGAACCACACCGTTGGCAACAATTAATGCAGGTCAATGGTACAGAATCAACGAAACCAATTATATTGAACAGACTCCGGGAAGCGGGCATTTCAACATGCTGGTTTCCACATCCAAAAACGTATACCTGTATCAGCTGGTAGGCGTAGGAACCAACAATAATACGGGAGGATACAACTATATTCCACCTTTAAACTGCTTCCTGCCAAGAAAAATAGACGAAATAGGAAAAATTGATGAAATGCCTAGTGTGACGGGTATTACTTTAAAATTGAATATTCTTACGGAAGCTGGAGCAACTGTTACCTACAGTACAAACGGTGGTCCCGCAGTAACTCCAACCGCCGCCGAGGGACCATATCCTTTAACAGGAAATGCAAACTGGGTAACCTATGCCATACAAGGAATCTCAGGTAATCTGACGGTAAACTCTACGAAAGCAGTAACTGCCGGGGTAAACGGAGGATACAGCTCTGCCGGATATGGAGGTTATTTCGCAGGATTCTCTTCGATCCCTGTTATTGCAAAACAAACCGGAGAATGTATTCCCGGAATCATCCTTGAAGTTGCAGACAGCTATGACACTTACCAATGGTATTTAAACGGTGTAGCCATTACAGGTGCTACTCAAAATACGATTACGCCTTCGGTAGCTGGAAATTATACTGTAAAGGTAACCATCGGAAGCTGTCCGCCTGTTACCACTCCACCCTATAAAGTATTTACCTGTCTAAAAAATACAACAGCAGCTCTGAATGCATGTGCTACAAAAGTGATTACACCTGCGTTTTCATTTACAACGACACAAACACCGGTACCGAGTACAGTGACCATTGTTACACAACCTATGAATGGAACGGCCACGGTAAATTCTGCCGGACAGATCACTTATATTCCGAATCCCGGATATCTGGGCCCTGATAAAATCGTCTACAAGTTCTGCGGAAACGCACCGGAATTTGTGGATTGTGAACAGGTAACCCTAAACCTGACGGTCGTTCCTTTTATTTTAACGGATACCACCATCAAGGCATGCCAATACAACGGAAAAGGATTCTTCGATCTTACAGCAGCCAACGTAACAACTTACAACCCTGTAGTTAAGAAATTCTATCCGACACTGGCGGACCTGAATGCAGGAACCAACGAAATCACGACCAATATTACAAACTATTTCTCAGGAGCCGGTTTCGTGTACGTAAAGGTAACTACGAATGAAGGCTGTACCGGGAATGCAAAAATTACCCTGGATTTCCTTCCTACACCGGTGGTGACCGAAGCGACCGTAAGCGAGTGCTTCCTGGCAATCGACGAAACAAAAGCGGCATTCAATCTTTCCCTTGCCAATGTTTCAACGCAAACGCCTATTACCAAAAAGTATTATCCTACTTTGGTGGATGCCAGCAATGCAACCAACGAAATACTGAATCCTCTGGCTTACATTTCAGGAAACGGAACCGTATATATCAGAGTATATAATTCTAACGGATGTTATGCCATTGCAAAAGTAAATCTTACCGTTATTCCACCGAAAAGATCCGCTGTATTGGCAGACAAGACCATCTGTATCGACGCAAGAACCAATCTTGATGCCGGACCTGGTTATCAGTCTTACCTTTGGAGCACAGGCGCTACCACACAGGCAATTACAGGGGTAGGCGTAGGAAACTACTGGGTAATTCTTAAAGATAACGGATGTTCTGTTAAGCAGCTCGTAAGTGTGAAAAAGGCTGAAGATCCTGTAATTTCAGAAATTGAAATTTCCAACAATACGGCAACCGTTCATGTAAAAGGAGGAAAGTCACCTTATCAATACGCCGTAGATTCTCCTGCAAACTGGCAGGACTCCAACGTATTTACAGGTCTCTCAAGAGGTCAGCATATATTTTATGTAAAAGACTCTTACAACTGTACACCGGTTTCCGTAGAAGTTACCGTACCGAATTTAATAAACACCATTACGCCAAACGGTGATAACAAAAATGATTATATTGATTACAGTGCATTAGGTTATAAAGAAAATCTCAGCTTTGTGATCTATGACCGGTACGGAAACAAAATTTTTACCGGAGATAAATTCAATAACTATAAATGGGACGGCAGACATTTCGATAAGAAAATTTCCACAGGGACTTATTGGTTCCACATCAACTGGAATGAACCGAATAAAGAAAAGACACCGATCAAATATTCCGGTTGGATTATGGTAAAAAATATAGACTAAAAATTCTTAAGCCACGATTTTGAAATCGTGGTTTTTTTATGGACATTTCTGCAATTTTCAACAATAATTGCAATATCTATTGCATTTTATATTATTTTTGTGAAAATCCATATTCCATAACTATGAATAAAATTTTATTATCGTTCGTATTGATTCTTTTTGGGATTAATACAGCCTTTGCACAAAGGGATACAGATCACTGGTTTGCTCCTATGGCAGCCAGAAGCCCTGTTCTCAACAGTCCGCAACAGGCTTTATATTTTTCGACGGACTCCGCAACTCCGTTTCCTGTGCAGATATTCAGTAATAATGCTCTAATCGGTACGGTAACTATCAGTAAGGGAAATCCACAGACATTTCCTGTTCCTTTGGCATCAATTATTACTTCCTCAGATTCGGATCTTTTTACACCTGTTAATAAAGGATTATATACAAAAGGTACAAAACCTTATTATGCTACCCTGCGTTTTTCCGTATTAAGCCACGGTGAAATTCTTACATCGAAAGGAAAAGCAGGAATCGGTACAAAATTTTATGCCGTTGTATCACCGATAGAAAATATCACAACAGGATCTGCTTCCTCTGCAATTCTTAATTTCACAGCAGGAATTTTAGCAACTGAAGACAATACAACCGTTACTGTTTCCGGCTATTCTCCAAACATTGTATTTACCAACGGATGGACAGGCGCTACCAATCCTACGCTCACTTTTACCTTAAACAAAGGGCAATCCTATGTTATCGAAGGGATCGGAAATACAGCTGCCAATAAGAAATCATTTATCGGTGCCAAAATTGTATCCAACAAACCGGTTTCGGTAACCAACGGAAATTTTAACGGGCAATTTGCTATTACCACCGGTTTTTATGACGGATCCGATACCGTTATGGACCAGTCTGTACCCACTGACAGGCTTGGAAATGAATTCGTAGTGGTAAAAGGAAACGGAGATATCAGCAAAAGAATGGAAGATGCCCTGATTGTGGCAACGGAAGACAATACCGAAGTATACATTAATGCAGGAACCACTCCTGCTGCTGTTCTTAACGAAGGACAAAGTTACCGTGTAAATGAAGTAAGCAATACAAACTACATCGACCAGGGGAATGGCCATTATAATATGTACATTAAAACAACAAAGAATGTATATGTTTATCAGTTATTAGCCGGGGTGGCCAACAGCAACGCGACGATCGGGTTTAATTATATTCCACCGTTAAACTGTTATTTACCGAGGAAAATTGATGAAATTGGGATGATTAACATCCTTCCGCCAACAACGAACAGTGTAAAATTAAACATTCTTACGGAAAAAGGAGCTGCAGTAACGGTAAACGGAGCTACTCCTACACCAGCCCAGGGACCTTATAATGTGACAGGAACCAATAACTGGGTTTCCTACTCCGTTCCCAATGTCACCGGGAATATGACGATTACTTCTACAAAAGCTGTCACAGCCGGTATTTCCGGAGGCAGCGGTGTTGTAGGATATGGTGGTTATTTTGCAGGTTTCTCTTCCATACCGGTTATTGCAAAACAGGCCGGAGACTGTATTCCGGGGCTTATTCTTGAAGTAGACGACGGGTTCGATTCTTACCAGTGGTTCAGAGGAAACACACCTGTTCCGGGAGCCACTTCAAACACCTTCACACCTACCCAATCCGGTAATTATACGGTACGGGTTGTCGTGGGTACCTGTGCGCCGGTTGTAACTCCTGTATTTAAAGTATTTACCTGTCTTAACCAAACGACAAAAGCACTTACTGTATGTGAAGGATTTCAGGCGATAGTTCCTTCGTTTACCAATTCTACCCAAACCTATGTGCCGAGTACGGTAACGATTGTAACACCCCCAACTAACGGTACGACAGCTATTGATCCTAACGGGGTTATTGTCTATACTCCGACTTTCGGGTTTGCAGGAACGGATACCGTTGTTTACAAATTCTGCGGAAACGATCCTGAATTTACAGACTGCGAACAGGTAACCTTGACGTTCACGGTTTCGGCGAGTCCGGATGTAAGCGATGCGACTTTAAGATCATGTTTCATTACAGCGACTCCTGCTATGGCACAGTTTGATCTTACAACGGCTTTAGTGACAAATACGCCGGGAACCACAAAAAAATATTATCCCTCTCTTACAGATGCACAAAACGGAACGAACCAAATTTTAAATTTTTCAAATTATGTTGCTCCTAACGGAGTTGTTTTTGTAAGAGTGGCCAATGCAAACGGATGTTTCAGGATAGCTAAAATTACGCTGCTAGTACTTCCTCCTGTATATTCCAGCCTTCTTGACGATAAGATCATCTGTATGGAAGATACTACAACCCTGGATGCAGGCCCAGGATTCACATCCTATAAATGGAGTACCGGGGCTACAAGCCAAAGCATTACTAATGTAACGGTAGGAACATACTGGGTGGAACTTAAAACGGGAGAATGCGTCACAAAACAAACCGTAAAAGTGTATGCTTCCGAGCAACCGGTAATTTCAAGTATCGATATTTCAAACAATACCGTTACCGTGAATGCGACAGGAGGAACAGCCCCTTACCAGTATTCTATCGATAATATCAAATGGCAGGATTCCAATGTGTTTACCAACGTTCCGAGAGGAAATAATACATTCTATCTTAAAGATTCTTACGATTGTGATCCTATTGATGTAGAAGTTACGGTTCCGAACCTTATCAATATCATTACACCAAACGGAGACGGAATAAATGACGTACTGGATTATTCGGCACTGGCCCATAAACCGAATTTCGTATTTAATATTTATGACCGTTACGGAGCAAAAATGCATCAGGGGAATAAAACCAACGGATACAAATGGAATGGCAGTGTAGGAGGCACAAAGGTACCTACCGGAAATTACTGGTTTGATCTGAGCTGGAACGAGCCGAACAGCAAACAGACTCCAATAAAATATTCAGGCTGGATTGTCGTTAAAAACAGAGATTAATATCATTGGTAATCTATAATCAAAGCACAGTGTAAGACTGTGCTTTTTTTTGCCTCATTCTGAAATAACCGGGCTTTACAAATCCTGCATGACCTGAATTGACAGAGCGCATTCCGCTGGATACGGTAATGGCAGAGCTGTAAATTAAAGATATACATTCCGGAAAAAATGGAAATTATAAAATGCTGATACTCATGATGTGAAATTAGCGGGTTTTTATTAATTTTTTAACAGGATAATCCTTTTTATTATTAAATTTGTGTTAAAAGGCAACTTAAATGAAGAAAATTCTATCCCTTTTATTTGTATTTTATTTTTTCACCTTTACATTTGCTCAGCTGGATAGGGAACATTGGTTTGCCCCCATGGTAGACAGAACGGGAAATCCCAATCCTTATCAGAAATTATACCTTTCCACCAACCGTACAACACCTTTTCCGGTAAGCATTTACAATAACAATATATTAATTGCAACAGCAACCATCAGCAAAGGAAATCCTCAGAAAGTGGACATTTTACGGGATTATATCATTACAACCCAGCAAACTGATCTTTTTACGCCAACCACAAAGGGGATTTATGTAAAAGCGGAATTTCCCTTCTATGCCAACTTACGGTTTTCGGTTTTCAATCATGCCGAAATTATAACTTCCAAAGGGATACCCTCTACCGGAAAACTGTTCTATGCAGCCGCTGCTCCCATTACTGTTAACAATTCGATCCTGAATTTTATGACGAGTATTCTAGCAACGGATGATAACACCACCGTTACCGTTTCGGGATATAAGCCCACCGTACAATTTTCAAACGGAACGACAGGAGCTACTACCCCCACCATGACGTTTACTTTAAACAAAGGACAATCATACATCATCGACGGGAGCGGCAGCAATACCGGAAATTCCGATGGTTTCATCGGAGCCAAGATCGTGGCCAATAAAAACATAAATGTAACCAACGGAAACTTTAACGGACAGTACGCGGGCAACCTTCCTTTTAGTTCTGATATCCTGATGGATCAGGCCGTTCCTGTAGAAAGACTCGGAAATGAATTTGCTCTTGTAAAAGGCAACGGAAGCATAGGGGCCAATATGGAAGGGGCACTTGTCATTGCCACTGAGAACAATACGGAAGTCCGGGTCAACAACGAAACCGCACCCATTGCCGTTTTAAATATCGGGCAATATTTTATGATTCCCGGTACGAAGTACCAGCTTCAGGGGAACGGGCATTATAACCTGTACATTAGGACTACCAAAAACGCTTACATTTATCAGGTGCTTGCCGGTAATGGCACTGCAGGAGATGAAGTAGCCACAGGTGGTTTTAATTTTATTCCTGCGCTCAACTGCTACCTTCCGAAACAGATCAATGAGCTTGGTCTTATCAATGAGAATTTTGTTTATTCCCAAGGAAATCCAAATGGGATTTTGAATATTCCTACAAAGCTGAACCTGATTACCGAAAGAGGCGCCGTTGTAACGGTAAACGGAACTGTTCCTCCTGCTGCTACCGGTCCTTTTGATATGACCGGAACAAATAACTGGGTAACTTATGGCATCCCGAATATTACAGGAACAATTACCGTTAATTCATCAAAAGCCATTACGGCCGGAATCAATGCAGGAAGTGATGCTGTCGGCTACGGCGGTTTTTTTGCCGGATTTCCCACACAGCCTGTTATCCTGACATCAGGAGGAAGCTGTATCCCGGGAATTGTACTTACCGTAGATCCTATTATTTACGATACTTACCAATGGTATGTCGGCGGGGTACTGATTCCGGGAGCTACCGGTTCATCGATCACCCCGACCCAGCCGGGTTATTACACCTGTTCCGTAACCATGGGAAGCTGTGCCCCTTTGGTCACAGAACAGTTTAAAGTATTGAACTGTACAAAACTTACCAGTACAACCTATGGAGTCTGCACTACCAAAACCATTACTCCAACGTTTACGAGCTCAAGCCAGACACCGGTACCTTCTACGGTAGCCATCCTTACCGCACCAACACTGGGAACAGCCACTGTAAACCCCACTACCGGGGTCATCACTTACACGGTTACCAATCCCGGAACTACCGGTACGGATACATTCACTTATACATTCTGCGGAAACAATCCTGATTTTCCCGATTGCGAAACAGTAACGGTAACCATCAATATCCAGGTTCTTACGGTGAATAATGCAGTACTTAAAGCCTGTGACAACGGCTCAGGACAAGGAACATTCAATTTAACCGCCGCGAATGTTACCGGCAATTCTCCGGTAACGATCACCTATTACACGTCTTTGCTGAATGCTCAGAATGAAACTGCCGGAACAGCCATTACAACTCCCGGCACCTATAATGCAGCTAACGGAACCGTGGTTTACGCAGTCGTAAAAAATAATATCGGCTGTAAGGAGATTGCACAGATTACCCTAAACTTATACCCTTTCGCAAATGTACTCAGCAATTATACGGGAACTTTCTGTGATGATAATCTTGACGGTACGGTGAATGTGACGCTATCAGACATTACCCCTATCGTATTGAGCAACCCTTCTTATTTTACCAATGTAAGATATTATGCAAACCTTACGGAGGCCAATCTTGGAAGCACGAATACGCTGCCTAATAACTGGTCTTACACGGCGACAACGACAATTTATATCCGTGTGGAATCTCCGGACGGATGCCCGCCTGTCATTAAACCTCTTACTTTTACGATCGGTTCCAGAATTCCGCTGCTTAAAACCACTCATATCGTGACGATGTGTGATGATGATCTGGACGGGACCAAATCGATTGACCTGCTGTCTTTCATCAACCAGTTTACAACCGATCCACAGGTAACGGTAACCTTCCATCCTACTTTACCGGACGCCCAAAACAATACGGGAGTGCTTACGAACCCTATGAATGTAACCGGCACCACCACCATTTACATAAGATTTCAGAAATCAGGAGTATGCCCCAATATTGCATCCATCACCGTAACCATTAAAATCCCGAAACATTCTGCGGTATTAAGCAATAAGATTATCTGCCCCAACACTTTAACAAGCCTGGATGCAGGACCTGGCTTCGACAGCTACCATTGGAGTACGGGAGCTACAACGCAGTCTATCTCCAACGTTTCTTCCGGAGCTTATTATGTAGATCTTACTTTTGACGGATGTACATACCGGCAAACGGTAGACGTTACGGAATCTACCCTTCCGGTGATTACCCTGATCGAAATCAACGGGAGTACCGTAACCATCGGGGCAAGCGGCGGGACTCCACCATATGAATATTCCGTGGACGGTATAACCTGGCAGAGTTCCAATGTTTTCTATAATGTACCGCGCGGAAATCATGTTGCTCACGTACGAGACTCCAACAGATGTGAGGAAGCAACCAGACCATTTGTAATCATCAACCTGATCAACACCATTACTCCGAATCTGGACGGCTACAACGATGCGATTGACTATTCTGCATTAATGAATAATGAAAATATCATATTCCGGATTTTCGACCGGTATGGTGCAGAGGTTTTCCGGGGCTCTAATTCCAATAAATTTACCTGGGACGGAAAAATAGCCGGACGCCCCGTAAATACGGCAACGTACTGGTATTTCGTCAGCTGGACGGAATTCGGAGGATCAACAACAGTGAAATATACAAGCTGGCTGCTGGTAAAAAATTATTAATCATAACCATGAATGTAAGGTGGGCAGACGTAGATTCTAATTAAATCAGAACATTATAACATTCATTAACAGTTTTGAATTAAAGTTTAATATAACTTTAACCAGCTTACAAAGTGAAAACAGGTACGAATTAGGACAATTTCTGTGTAATTTTGCAGTATTGTATGAATAAACTATTTACCTTATTGCTGTTGGTTTTTCTGGCAAAAATTAACGCACAGTCATATTCCGGCGAAGTATTCCTGAAAGATAATTCCGTATTGTATCTCAACCAGATTTATGTTACCAATCTTTCAACGCTTAAGACAGTTCTGAGTGATTACAACGGTGATTTTTCGATTTCGGCAAACCCGGGTGACGTGATCCGTTTTACTTCCATTGTAACCGAAAGGAAAGATATTAAGCTGACGCCACAAATGATTGATCAGAAAAATTTAGTGGAACTGAAAATTGCCTATCATGATATTCAGGAGGTGGTAATCAGCCGTTTCAGGCCTACCGGAAACTTAAGGTACGATATCAATTCGATCCGGAAAGAAGACAAAGCACTGGCCATTAAAAAAGTAATCGGTCTTCCGGAGCCGAAAGGCGATGGCACCCCTCCGCAGCTGCCGGTGGCAGGGTTACGTGACGGCGGACTCACATTCAGTCTGGAAAGCATTTATGATATTCTTTCCGGAGAACGAAAGAAAAAACAACGGTATGTAGCGTACGAAAAAATGAACAGCTCCATTACCCAGATCAAAAATTACCTGGGAAAGGATTACTTCACAAGGTTCAAAATTCCTGAAAATCTGATCGATAATTTCCTTCAGTTTGTATATACCTCGGAAAATATTGAGCCGTACGTGCTTGCAGGCAATTTTGAAGCGGTAAAAATTCCGATAGAAAAGTACCTGCCGATTTACCAGAGGAGACTGAGAAATTCTCATCTTCAGGATATTGTAAAATAATTCAGATAACGTCTATAAAAAATGTATATTGCAAATTCGCGGTATACATTTTTTGTTTTATTCAAATAATGTTTAATTTTAGCAAAAATTAAAGTGTGCCATGCGACAGCTTGATCAACACCAGCGTTTTATCCGCCGATAACCTTAAGAATTCACTTTAAAGAGAGAAATTGCTATTGTCTTTTTTAATCCTAAATATTAGTAAATGAATAAATTGCTTATATTTTTCACTGCCATTCTTTGCATTAATCTTTCTGCACAATCAAGAGGGAAAGATTACAGTAACATTTTAAAGAGCAAAAGCATTTACGAAATCAATGCCTTCCTGAGGGATGCCCATCCGGATGATCCGAGAAGAAGTGTACTGAAGCCGCGGGTGATGGAAATGATGAAAGAATACATTAAAGATGCCAAGCCCGGAGACATCAAAGTGAAGCAGATGCAGGACTGGCTGGCTATGCTGAAAAGGCGTCCTTCCACGAAAATATCCTTTGATGAAATGAATGCCATCATCAAGCAGAAGCAGATTGCGAAATACCAGAAAGAACTACAGGTGGGCCAGGCTGCCGTAGTGTACACGCCAAGTAATCCGAAAAATGTATATGTTGCCGCCGCTGCCTTTACGACAACAACGGTTGCAGCGATTCCGGATGCCGAGGCATCGGAATTCAATATGCTGATGGCAGAAAACCCTTCTGAACATAAAAACAAAACCGTAAAGATCTTAAATTCACTTTTTGATAATGACCCGAATGCGAAAGAATGCATCGTCATGATCGAAAACAAATCCGACTGTAACATCATCGTAAGAATAGAGGGAGTAGGCACCACGAAATACAGGCTTCCCGTACCTTCCCACGGCGACAATTCCATCGTTGTCGAGAAGGGAGATTATCTCTTTACCAGTATTGTCTGCGGTGCGCAGTATGCCTCCCAGAAAACCATACAGAAACCTCTTATGGTTGCTTTGGGAAGTTCTGCGAAGAAATAAAAACGGCTGGTCTTATTTTTAGCTCTAAAAAAGAGGCATTTGCGTAAAATTCATTATTTTTGCGGGATTTTATAAATTTCTCATGGGTAAAAATAAATTAGCAAGATTCGCCGAAAACAAAACATTACCAAACGTAATCCAGCCGACAAGAGAAGAAGCTCTGAATGGTTTTGATCTTAAAGGAAAATGGAGAAAGGATTTCTTCAAAAATGAAAATCCTATCGTTCTGGAGCTTGGATGCGGAAAGGGAGAATACACCGTAGGTCTTGCCAAAGCGTTCCCGGAAAAGAACTTTATAGGAATAGACATTAAAGGGGCAAGATTCTGGTTCGGGGCAAAAGAGGCTGTTGAAAACGGAATGAAAAATGTTGCTTTCCTAAGAACCCAGATTGAACTGGTGGATTATTTCTTCGGTGAAAATGAAGTGGACGAAATCTGGATTACCTTCCCGGATCCGCAGATCAAATATAAGCGGACCAAACACAGGCTTACCCACCCGGATTTTTTAAACCGATATAAAAAGTTCCTGAAACCAGGCGGGATCATTCACCTTAAAACGGATTCGGAGTTCCTTCATGGATATACTTTAGGATACCTTCAGGGAGCAGGCTATGAAATCCTGACGGCTCATCACGACATTTACGGCGCCGTGGAATACAATCCGGATACGCCTCACCTGAAAGACATCCGAACCTATTACGAAGAATTGTTTTCGGCAAAAGGAAAAACAATTACCTACATTAAATTCAAAATTAATTAAATAAAAAAACATGATGAAAGACACATTTATTTCGAGAACTTTAACACATTCAGCGGTAATTTTTTAAGTAAACTTTATTTCATTTTCTTTGATAGCAGGCTGTAACAAAGTACATCCTTTTATCGTCATATAAACACAAACTGTATCATGAAAAAAATTACCCTATTTCTGGCGTTATGTGCTATTGCCATATCCTGCCGTACTGCTCATGAGAATGTCCATTCCCCAAATATTCTCGAAAGCAAAAATATCGCTGAAATCGAAAGATTCCTGGAAACATCCCACCCCGACGATCCCAGAAGAAGCGTTCTGAAGCCAAAGCTTATTGCCCTGAAAAATTCAGAATGGACCAAAGGAAGTAAGACGGCTCATCCTATGGAAGCCCGTCCTGTTATTTCAGAAATCCCGGGCCATCTTCTAAAAAACTCGAATTCAGCAGAAGCAGAAGAATTTAAGCAGCTCATTGCCTCAACCAGCAAAGAACATTCTGAAAAGACAGTAAAGCTTCTTAATGCCATGTTCAATGAGGATATCAGCAGCAAAGAAGTCATTCTGCTACTCAAGAATCAATCAGACTGCAACATGATCGTAAGGATCCAGGGAAAAAGCTTTTATAACCTAGCCGTTCCCGCTAAGAATGAAAATTTCATGGTCATCAATAAAGGAAGCTATACCCTCACCAGCAATGTATGCGATGTTGTTTATACTTCAAAGAAAGAGATCAGCAAGAGCCTGTTTCTGACAATCAACAATCCAGTTCCTGCCGGAAATAATATTTTTCCGGAAAAGAAGTAAAAAGATTACATTTATATTGAGAAATATGGTATAATGAAAAACTTTTTTTACTTATCTTTTTTAACCTGTCTGATTGTCAACAGCTGCGGCGGTGCAAGCGCTCCGTACAGACCTCCTGTGAAAAGATCTGTTGCAACAGTCTCCAGAACAAGACCGGCTGTCATTCCTGCCAATCAGACGGAAATGGAATTTCAGACATTAAGCAAGACTTACAAATCTGAAACGGCAGCTGTCTTAACGGATATTCTTAACGGTTCCTCCGATCAGGACAAAACCTCTGTGACGGTAGAAAATAAATCCCGGTGTAATATGGTCCTCACCATCAGCGGGAATAATTACTTCAAGAAAGTTCCGATAGCCGCAGGTAAAATTGGAGCCGTTATGCTACCCAAAAACCAGAATTACAATCTTTCGGGAATGGTTTGCAACGCAGTGTATCAGAAAACCAAATTTATATCGGGTCCGCACCGGACAGCGGTTTCGGATTAATTGCTATTGAATATTCATTGAAATTCCTAAGCCGAAAGTATTCTGATGTACTACCGGATAGCCCGTTAAAGAAAGTTTTCCGGCTGAAGTACTAAAAGAAAGTTTTGATAACGGATTCCAATGATCTACGATCAGTGCCACCGCAATGCCGATACCGGCGCCGGTGAGCACATCTCCATTCCAGTGCCTGTTGTTGGCTACCCTCAGCAATGCAGTAGCCGTGGCAAAAACATATCCCGAACTCGCATACCATAAGTCGGAATCCTTATATTCGAGAAATTGTATTGTCGCTAGGGTAAAGGATAACGCGGAATGGCCGGACGGATAAGAATTTCGTGCGGAATTATCAGGTCTTATATCTTTAAATGACTTCTTGCCTATAAAAACAATTCCTCCCGTTATCATTGAGGCCGCTAAGGTATTTTTCTCCATTTGCAGATACGTATTCTTTGATTCGAATCCTAATGAATTTCCTGAAAATATAAAAAATACCGGAGCATACTGAAGATAATTATCTGCTTTCGTTTTAAAATTCCGATATACCATTTTTTGTGCGTTCTTCTGAAGATTCTGCTGGATGCTGTGAATTTTAAGTACGGCACCTATGGTAATCATACCGGCAGGAATGATCAGCTTCTTATAATTGAAATCTTTTTTTTCAGGTTTCAGAGGCTTCATGACGGACAATGAATCCTGGGCAGAAAATAAAAGGGAATAAAAAACAAAAATAATTACAAAAGTTCTGTTCATCTCTAAAAGGAAACTTTAATTCCTGCCATATTGTAGTTCATCGCACGTGAAGCAGTAAATTCTACTTTATAACGCACTCCTGCACTTTCCTTTAATATGGTGGTATATCTGCTTTTTGAAATTGTTTTGCCAATAAAATAGCCTAAAACCAGTGCCAAAGGATAATCTGAAGCCCAGTGTACCTGGCTCTGCATCATCTGAAAACAGAGTGCAGTTGCCAAAGTGTAGCCTACGGGTTTGATCCATTTCACTTCAGGATAATTATCTGCAATTACTGTAAGCCCGGCCATAAAGGTCGTAAGATGCCCGGAAGGCATCGCATCGTAGTGAGGAGTCCGGATGGCAAAGGCAGAGAAACTTGGAAAAGGATTCCAGTCGCCTCCGGGATTTCCGTTTTCTATGGCAATAAAAGGACTTTCACGGCCTGTAATTCTTTTGAGGGTCTGTGAAAAAACGCCAGCCAGGATGAGACTTTCCATCAGGCCACTCGCAGTAGCTTGTGCGCGGTAATCATTTTTAATGAGTCCATAAGTCCCGAATCCGATACCCAGTAATACAAGGGTGGAGCCGTTTCCCATGAGATACAATGCAGAACCGACATCTTTGGGCAGCTTAAACACTTTTGCCACAGTGCTGTAATTATTGTCAACGCTCATTCCCCATTGCTGGGCAAGTTCACGGCTGTTATCAATCAGCTTCTGATCGACCGGCAGCAACAGAACCGTTCCGATCACAGCTCCTCCTACATAATAAGCATGATCTTTCGCAATCAGATTTTTATTTGTATTGATAAAATTTCCGGGAGCTTTGGTGATAAAATCAAAGAATTTCGGTTTTTTATAAAGTCTTACAGAAGCATCAGGCAGATGATAAGCCTGTGAACCCAATGAATCGGTTGGTGAAGAAACTTCGGTGGTTTGTGCGGATACCATCATGGTAAATGGCAGCAGTAAAAAATTAATTCTTTTCAGCATTTGATAATATGAAGAATTTTTAATTAGATAATTGTTATTAATTACTCAAACCTATCCCTTCATATTCAAATCAATCATTTTTGCAGGCTTAATGATGTCGTAAATATTGTCAGTCTTATTCGTTTCATGATATTGAGAAATTACTGTAAGTTCCCTCTTCCTTCTTTAGAATAAGTATTGTTTATTTTACCGCTGCGAAATTAAAAAAATTCAGCAATATACCTACCACAGAAAGATTACGGAATCCTTAAAATAACATTAAAATTCATCTCATAGAAAACCAAAACCCGCTGAATTAAATTCAGCGGGTTTAATATTTCAAAGAAAATCTTTAATTATTCAGCGTCGAAATCAGCATCTTTATCAGCAGATACTACTTCTCCTTCTTCTTTAGATTTTTCTTTATCAGCTTTTCTCTGAGACTGACCTTCTTTGATAGACTCAGAAACTACGCTAAGAATCATATCGATAGATTTTGAAGCATCATCGTTTCCTGGGATTACGAAGTCTACTTTTCTTGGGTCAGAGTTGGTATCAACAATACCGAAAACAGGAATTCCTAATTTCTTAGCTTCCGTTACAGCGATATGTTCTCTCATGATATCCACCACGAAGATTGCAGAAGGAAGACGAACCATGTCTGAGATAGAACCTAAGTTTTTCTCAAGGTTAGCTCTTTGTCTGTCTACCTGTAATCTTTCTTTTTTAGATAAAGTTTCGAACGTACCGTCTTTTTTCATTTTGTCGATAGAGTTCATTTTCTTTACAGCCTTTCTGATGGTAACGAAGTTCGTTAACATTCCTCCAGGCCATCTTTCTGTAATATAAGGCATATTCAGTTCAGCAGCGTGTTTTGCCACTACTTCTTTCGCCTGCTTTTTAGTAGCTACGAAAAGAACTTTTTTACCTGCAGAAGTTAATTTTTCCAAAGCGCTGCACGCTTCATCCAATTTAACAGCTGTTTTATGTAAGTCTACAATGTGAATACCGTTTTTCTCCATAAAAATGTATGGAGCCATATTTGGATTCCACTTTCTGGTCATGTGACCGAAGTGTACGCCAGCCTCTAAAAGGTCTTTTACATTTGCTTTTGCCATGTTTTCTGTTTTTGTTAGTTTACTTTCCGTCTTTTAAACAATCAACAACTTCTTTAGATGGGAGAAGCGTTTGGATGCTAAACGTAACGGGCAAAGTTGCTGTTGGCTTATTGCTTTTGGCAACTGGCTTTCCAGCTTTGGGTTAAAAAATAATTTTTTAAAAATTTTTCTAAAGCTATCCGCCATAAGCCAATAGCCATACGCTTTTTTAACGTTTTGAGAATTGGAATCTCTTTCTTGCTTTTTTCTGACCTGGCTTCTTTCTTTCCACCATTCTTGCGTCTCTCGTAAGTAAACCTGCAGGTTTTAAAGCCAATCTGAACTCAGCATTGATTTCGCATAAAGCTCTTGAAATACCTAATCTGATAGCTTCTGCCTGACCTGTATTACCACCACCGAAAACATTTACGGTAACGTCGTACTGACCAACAGTTTCAGAAAGGATAAACGGCTGGTTCAATTTGTAAACCATCACGTCTGTAGAGAAATAAGTTGCAGCGTCTTTACCGTTTACTGTAATGTTACCAGTTCCTGGCTTTACATAAACTCTGGCTACAGAAGTTTTTCTTCTTCCGATTTTGTGAACTATAGACATAATTTAATTATTTAAATTCGTTAACATTAATTGTTTTCGGCTGTTGAGCTTCGTGCTTGTGCTCAGTTCCTTCATATAAATAAAGGTTCTTCAACAAGGCAGATCCTAATCTGTTTTTCGGAAGCATACCTTTTACGGATTTTTCCAACACTTTTAAAGAATCTTTTTTCTGAAGTTCAAGAGCTGTCATAGACTTCTGTCCACCAGGATAACCTGTATGCCAGATGTAAGTCTTATCGTTCCACTTGTTTCCGGAAAGCGTAACTTTCCCAGCGTTCAAAACGATTACGTTATCACCACAATCTACGTGAGGTGTGTAATTCGTTTTGTGCTTACCTCTCAAAATCTTTGCAACCGTAGAAGCTAGTCTTCCTAACGGCTGTCCTTCAGCGTCTACCACAACCCATTCTTTATTAGCAGTAGCTTTGTTCGCTGAAACAGTTTTGTAACTTAATGTATTCACACGTTTTAGTTAAAGATTAAACATAATTTCCCCTAAAAGGGTGTGCAAAGGTACAAATTATTTCCGGAATGCAAAAACATAATTTATTTTAATCTGCTGATTCTCTGTTCGGCATTTATAAACCTGTAAATTATAATTGAAGAATCTGGCATTGCTCTCAAAGCAGAAGAATTGACGAATCACATAGCAAATCCATGAATAAATCCGAATTAATAACAGGTTTATAAAAAAATCCATAATTAAATTCAAATGTATCCTTAAAAATATGCTGATTTGATTATTTAATTTCTTCAAATAATTAATTTGCCGGAACCCTCTATTAATATCATGAGCCATGGGAAAATCAGAGAAGATAGGACGTGTCTTAGCTGCGGACACACTTTGGAATAAAGATTCGGCCTCCATTGCGGACAGAAAATACGGAACTCAAACAGCCGCTTCATTATCTTTTCACTCATTTCATCGAAGACATTTCGTTTCCAGAAACAAGGACTCAGGAATGATCAGATATCGACACGTTCACGAAAACCATTGTACACTCTCTTCCGAAAGCATGGAATCTTCCTGTGTATTGTACATTTATTCGCGCTCTTCTGTATGTTTCTTTTACTAATCTCTATAAGCTTTAAACAATATATTAATTGCGCAGCGTTTTACTCGCCCGGAAGCTGGCTATAAGATAATATGCGACGAATACAGTTGAGAATTTCAGAATAGACGGAATGGCAAACTCAAGCGTGAAGATTAAAGACCCCACTAAAACGAGCAGTCCCATTGCCACAAAAGATAATCCAAGCTTCTGAAGGAGTGTAAAGTCCGGAGTATCGAGAGAGTAGGCAACGCCCCAGGCAAAACCAAAAGCCACAGCATAATAAATTTCCAGCCCTATGCTCAGATGCTCTGTAAATAAATAATTAATAATAAAGCTGACAACGGTTCCGAGAACGAAGTACAATAGTGCTTTTTTCATAGATTTTTTTTTAAAATTCCAGTTCTTTATTACGGTTCTTCATATAATAGGACGGGCCGATTCCTGTAATCTGTTTAAATGAATTAGAGAATGCCCCTAAAGATGAATATCCCAAATAATCCGCAATATAAGTAAGTTTAAATTTACGGAACCCACTTTCGGTATCTAATTTCTGTATAAAATGCCGGGTACGCAAATCATTAATATACCAATTGAAATTCATATTTTTTTTCAGTTTTAATAAAATCAGAAAGTGTCCTGGGGCTTACTCCCAGCAGAGATGCAAGTTTTGTTGAAGTAAAGTTTTTTTCCAGAAATGCAGTTCCGTTTTCAAAATTATCCAGTCCCGCACGTAAAAGCTCCGTTGTTTTCTCTGAAACTGAAACTATGTTTTTAGAAGATCCCCCGGATTGCTCTTTCCCAGGATCCTTTACTGTTGTTTCCTGGATTACGGGCATTGGTACATTTTCAGGCCGGTCTTCGCTTTCTATCACGGTATTGATCCTGCTCCTCAGTTCCTCATATCGCCTTTTATTCTGTTTTGATTTGTAAAGATAAAAAACGATAAGCAGAATCATTACCAGCAATAAAAAAATAAGGATGCCTGAATAAACAGAAACTTCGGCATTCTGGTGTTGAATTGTGAGATTTTTATCCTGCAGGAATTTTTCCATGCTGTGAAGATTTTTTTTATTTGAAATGTCCGTAAGCTTTTTTAATTCCCCGGAATATATAATAAAATCCGACTGGTCTCCACTTTCGGAATAAGCCTGAGAAAGATTTTTCAGAACTTCAATTTTTTTATTTACAAAACCCTCATGATCAGGTAAAATATTCAGCGCTTTTTTTAAATATGCTATGGCTTCGGGATAATTCCTGTTTTTAAGATGAAGATAGCCGATATCATGATTTACAGCCGCCTGAAGGTAATAATTATCCGGCTTTACGAGGCTGAGCGCCCGTTTAAAATACAGGTTTGCCGAATCTGTATTTCCCAGATCAGCGTAATTATATCCAACGTTGGTATAAGCGGAAACCATCTGGTTATCTCTCAGTTCCGGATTTTTGATATGTCGGAATGCCTGAGTTACCTGTAGTGACACATTTAATTTTTCCTTCATCACGTTTACCTCTTTATCATCACCCAGGGCAATGAGTTTTGAATTGAGAATGAGCCCTTTCACCTCGTAGGATTCCTGTGAATTCATTTTATCCAGAATGTTAAGGCCCCGGTCAAAATTTTGCATGGCAAGATCAAATGTTTCCATTTTCGCATATTGAGTACCCAACATCCGGTAAGCAAGGGCCTGCCCTTCTTTGTAATGAATTTCTTCCGCCAGATCAAGAGATTGTTGTGCATTTTCAAAACAGCTGTCCGGTTCTCCTTTCAGCAGGTAGGCAAAACTTTTCAGATACAGCCCTTTTACGATGAATTTTTTCTCCCCGGAATTGCGGGCATCCAAGATCAGCCTGTCGATTTGTTTTAACGCAGAAGGAATATCGCTCTGAACACATTGCTTCAGCCTGTTATATTCATCCTCAAAATAAATTTTTGTTTGCCCCTTGATATTATAGAAAATCAGAAAGGATAAAAATACAATGCCCTTAACAGCATATGTTGTTAATTTTTTTAACTTTTTCATCTTTGTTTTTATTTGTAAAATTCCGCAACCTACAAGTAAGGTGCAAATTATTATTTTGTAAATTTCTGCAATTTGCAAATAAGTCACAAATGATCATGATGCAAAAATTGAAACGAATGATAACTTTGTGAGCATCAAAAGAAAACAAAGTGAAAAAAATTAATTTATCTTTTACAATAATGTTGCTTTCCTATCAGCTTTATTGTTCACAGGTTGGTATTAATACCAGTAATCCACAGGGAAGATTCCATGTAGACGGAAATAAAGACAACCCCGCAACAGGGTCTCCCAACAGCACCCAGGCAGCCAATGACTTTTTCATAGATTCGGTTGGAAATACAGGCGTCGGAACATTGATTCCCAGCGTAAAATTGGATCTGCGTTCTGCAGGAAGCAACAATTCATTAGGAATAGGGAATACAGCCCAGACAGCAGCGCAGGTTTCTGCCGGAACCCTACGCTATGTACCGGTGAACGGGGGTGTATTGCAATATTCTGACGGAACGGCCTGGTTCCAGCTGAAAACCCCTGACATCGAAAAAACAAATGTTGTCGCCAGAATACGGTCAGCCGCATTTCAGCCGCAATACCAGTTTCCCTACAATATCGATAAGAAAGTTACCCAATTTGAAGAATTTTCCGATAATAAAAATGCATTCGATCCCTCATCCGGAGAATTTATCGCCCCCCGCAACGGAATATATCTTCTGACGTTCAGTTATGACATGGTGAAATACTGGGTACTGAAAGGAGGAATGATTGAAGTTGATTTTGTAAAGACCACGGATTCTGGAGCAATCTCCATAGAAAAAAAATGCGTCCGCAGTTTGGCCTCTTATGGTGATAATTCCAGCGTTACCTACGCCCGGCAATCGCAGGTAGGAGGATCCTGTGTAGGCGCAATATCCCTTAATACCAACGAAAAGATTTATGCGACCATCCGCCAGACCACTTACAACGGAGACCTCAGCCTGAGACTTCCCCCGTCAGGAGCTTTGAATGATCTTTCCAATACAGAGCAGGGCTTTAACCACCTAACGATAACCGAACAATAATTACCATGAGATATTTTATACTAATAGGATTTCTGACATTCTTGAATTTTTCTGCACAAAATGTTGGCATAGGAACTAAAAATCCTGAAAAACCTTTACATGTAGATGCCCGAAAAAACAACCCCCAGGTTCCGTCATCTGATGCAGCTTATTACTATGATGATGTAGTCATTAGTGAAAAAGGATATCTGGGAATCGGAACCAAAGATCCTGTAACGCGAGTAGATGTCCGTTCAAAGGATGACGACAATGCCATTGCATTCGGAAACACTTCGCAAACTGCCGCAAACGCAGGCTCCGGTGCTATCCGGTATAACGGAAACAATATTGAATATTCAGACGGAACCACATGGAATATATTACCCGTATCCATCCCCAATGCATTTGTACTGGCCAGTAAAGCTTCCGGCCAGTCTGTTAATGACAACACCACTACAACGATCACAAACTGGGCTGAAAGTAAAGATTTTACAGAAAGCTTCGATCCCGCTACAGGTAATTTTTCAGCAAATAAAGACGGACGTTATCTGGTTACTTTCAATTTTGAATTCCAAACGGCAATTTTAGGAACCAACGCTTATGTGGAAGCTATTATCAACAGCAACAGGACTAATAATAATATACCGACATTTAAGTGCATTTCTTCTTATCCCGGGAGTTCCAACAGCAACATTCCCGCTTCCGGTGCCTGCAGTGCCATTTTTAATCTGAAGCAAAATGATATCGTAAATGTACAGATCAAAAATGCTACAGGCGGAAGTAAAGCGATTTCTTCTGATCCCGCAAAAACGACATTAACCATCTTCGGAATTTAAAAAAATTGAAAAAATGAAAAAAAAATATCTTGTACTTCCTGTCGTCCTTATGTTTAAACTCACTTACGCTCAGGTGGGTATTGATACCTCCGCACCCGTTGGGATCTTTCATATCGATGCTTCAAAAAATAATCAGAATACAGTACCTAATGCCACGACTGTCGTGGATGATGTGATGATATCAAATTCAACAAATACGGAAGGCTATACCGGTATAGGAAACAGTTCGCCAAAAGTAAAACTTGATGTAAGGAACACGGCAGGAAACAACAGTGCCATCGGCATCGGCAACACCACCCTTACCGCCGCAGAAGCCAAAGAAGGTGCCCTGCGGTATAACGGGACTCTTTTGCAGTACAGCAACGGCTTAGAATGGGTGAATGTACAAAGCACCACAAATTTAAATAAATCCGTAGTGATTGCCAATAAGACAGACACCCCCAATATCCCTCACAGAACATCTTATTATTTCGGATGGAATAAAATTTACGATTCCAATAATAACTTTACCATCGGAACGAACGGTGCCGGGGAAACGAATCCTACAGGAGGATATTTTACTGCGCCGCGAACCGGAAATTACTTGGCCACCTTTACTTTTGCCACCAATACACCGGTTCAGGCATTTCAAAATGCAACCTTCGACGACCCTAACCAGATCGAAGCAATATGGGAAATAAGAAGCGATGCAACCACGATCCTCAACCGGCTGAAATGTGCCAACAATTTTCCTGCAAACAGCCGGAATCCAAGCGGAACTGTTACGTCTATGCTTATCGGCAGCAACTGTACAGTTTCGGTACATTTAACTGCGGGACAAAGACTTTACCCGCTGGTCTGGGTAGATTTGAACCCCGGCACCGGAGTCACCCTGCTGAACGACTCTTCATATAATACTCTTACAATCGTTGAACAGTAAAACGTAATGCAAACTACAGGTCCCGGACATACATGTCTTCCTTAATTATGCCAAAGGCGGAAATATCACATTAATGAACAGACCTGATATTTTTAACTCTTAAAAAAAGAATCCGTTTATCCAAAACACAAATTCTATATACCTTTAAAAAACCCTAAGAGGGAGGACTTTTCTCCTCCCTCTTTACTATTCAAAAATTAACACAATATGATTAATCTAAAAGAAATATCTATCGGAGAACTCATAAAACTCAAAGTTGAAGAATCCGGAATAACAATGCAGCGCATCTGTAAATTCCTGAAATGCAGTGAAGATGAGATTTGGACAATGTACAATAAAAAAAGTATAGACTGCGAACTGCTTATGAGATGGAGCAGACTCCTGAAATATGACTTTTTCAGATTATACAGCCAGCATCTTATCCTGTTTTCGCCCGCTCAGAAAAACAGTGGAAATAAAGACAAAGCATCAGAAAGCAGGCTCCCGAACTTCCGTAAAAATATTTATACCAAAGAAATCATTGATTTTATTCTTGATCTTATCCTGAGTGGTGAAAAAACCAATTTGGAAATCAACAGGAAATACGAAATTCCCACAACCACTTTGTACAAATGGCTGAGTAAATATCGCGCAGATAGATAAAAATAAATTTCAATTACTATAATACTGAAGAAAAATGCCTAATTACAAAGAAATATACAAAGATATCATCATTAGAAAATATCCCGAAAAAATAAAGTTTTGTCAGAAAATACTTAAAAAGAAAACACTCTCATCACTTGACATTATCAATCTAAATCATCTGATTTTCGGAAATCCCGATAAGGATACATTGGTTTTTAACCAAAAACTGAGATCCTATGATGAAATAGCAATCCTGCAAATTCTCGCTGACCAGAAGATAAATAATCTCACCAATACAAACCTTGCTAAAAAATATAATCTAAGCAGGAATACCGTTACAAAATGGAAGAGACTGTATGCTGGTGTAGAAACCTCCTGAGTAAAAGAATTACTAAATTGTGACCCTAATTGCTGTATGGAACTAACCTAAATTTCAGTAATAACCATATAGTCCAATCCTGCTTTTTATATGGGCAGTACAGGATAGCACCTTACCAACCGACTGAGCTTGGGATAAATATCCTCCGGAATAAAAGCATTGTTTTACAGATAAATAAACAAGGTATATCCGGAAGCATATGCTTACTATTACCGCCAGATCAAATAAATTTATATTTATGTGACGTCCTCTGATCAATTTTTTTATCTTTGAAAAATTCAGAAATTTTCTAAATTTTTTATGGAAACCCAAAAATATACCCCAAACAATAAAGTAAGAATTGTAACGGCAGCATCGTTGTTCGACGGTCACGACGCGGCAATCAACATCATGCGCCGCGTGATCCAGGGAACGGGATGCGAGGTCATTCACCTCGGACATGACAAATCCGCTGAAGAGGTTGTAAATACCGCCATTCAGGAAGATGCTAATGCGATTGCCCTCACCTCTTATCAGGGCGGTCATAATGAATATTTCAAATACATCTACGATCTTTTAAGAGAGAAAAACTCTCCGCAGATTAAAATTTTCGGCGGCGGCGGCGGTGTGATTCTGCCGGAAGAGATCCAAGATCTGATGAATTACGGAATCGACCGGATTTATTCTCCGGACGACGGACGTGAGCTTGGCCTGCAGGGAATGATCGACGACCTGGTTCGGAAATCAGATTTTGCCACAGGAAAAGAAGTTACCGCTCAGGACCTGGATGCTATAAGCTTTGAAAACCCGACCAGCATCGCCAAAATCATTTCAGCGGTTGAAAACTTCTCGGAAGAAAAACCCGAGCTGGTACAGGCTATTGACGAAAAATCAAAAGATTTGCACATTCCGATTATCGGGATCACAGGAACAGGAGGAGCCGGAAAATCTTCATTAACAGATGAATTGGTAAGACGTTTCTTACGTTCAAATACCGATAAAAAAATTGCCATCATTTCCATCGACCCTTCCAAAAAGAAAACGGGAGGAGCACTGTTGGGTGACAGGATCCGTATGAACGCGATCAACGACCCTAGGGTTTATATGCGTTCGATGGCTACAAGGGAAAATAACGTCTCTGTTTCGCCATTCATTCAGTCGGCCTTAAATGTGCTGAAACTGGCTCATCCGGATGTGATTATCCTCGAGACTTCAGGGATCGGGCAATCCGGATCTGAAGTTTCTGATTTTGCCGATGTTTCGATGTACGTGATGACCCCGGAATACGGAGCGTCCACCCAGCTGGAGAAAATCGATATGCTGGATTATGCGGATTTGGTGGCTTTAAATAAATCTGACAAAAGAGGAGCTCTTGATGCGCTTCAGGCCGTAAGAAAACAGTTCCAGAGAAACCACTTATTATGGGAACAGCCGCTGGATGAAATGCCGGTTTATGCCACAAAAGCATCGCAGTTCAACGATCACGGAACAACCGAATTGTACAACAGATTGGTTTCTAAAGTAAACGATACCCTCCGACAAGCTCAGGGTGACAATGCTCCACAATTTCAAGGTTTTGTTGAACAGGAAATTACAGATGAAGTAACCATTATTCCTCCGAAAAGAGTACGCTACCTTTCCGAAATTGTTGAAAACAACAGACAGTATGATGCCAATGTAGAGAAACAGGCTGAACTGGCAAGGACAATGTATCATATTGATGGCGTTAAAAAAATCATTTCCAATGAAACTCTGGATGCTGAATATCAGAAGGCTGAAAAAGAACTGCAACAGGAGAACATTGACTTTCTTAAAACCTGGGATGATACAAAAGGAGCTTTCAAAGCGGAATTTTATTCTTATTTTGTAAGAGGTAAGGAAATTAAAGTGGAAACCTCAACGGAATCTTTATCCCACTTAAGGATTCCGAAAATCGCTTTACCGA
The DNA here is from genome assembly GCF_042610505.1 of Chryseobacterium sp. sg2396. Classification (NCBI taxonomy): domain Bacteria; kingdom Pseudomonadati; phylum Bacteroidota; class Flavobacteriia; order Flavobacteriales; family Weeksellaceae; genus Chryseobacterium; species Chryseobacterium sp. sg2396. Next base: position 129,300 of record NZ_JBHGAQ010000010.1, read on the forward strand.
AATACAATGATTGGGGCGATCTGATCAAATGGAAAGGCCAGGAAAACCTGCCGGGAAGCTTCCCTTATACAGCCGGAATTTATCCATTTAAAAGAACCGGAGAAGACCCGACGAGAATGTTCGCCGGAGAAGGAGGCCCGGAGAGAACCAACAGAAGATTCCACTATGTTTCTGCGGAAATGCCGGCCAAACGTCTGTCCACCGCTTTCGACTCGGTAACCCTGTACGGACAGGATCCTGCTTTACCACCGGATATTTACGGTAAGATCGGAAATGCCGGAGTTTCCATTGCGACCTTGGATGACGCGAAAAAATTATATTCCGGTTTTGATCTGGTGAACGCATTGACTTCCGTTTCAATGACCATCAACGGACCTGCGCCGATGTTGTTGGCTTTCTTTATGAACGCAGCGATCGATCAGAACGTAGAAAAATACATTGTTGAAAAAGGCTTGGAATCTAAAGTTGAGGAAGTTTTAAAGGCAAAATTCGACGATAAAGGTTTGGCGAGACCGAAATACAACGGCGAATTGCCTCCTTCAAACAACGGTTTAGGGCTGAAATTATTAGGAATTACCGGTGATGAAATCATTCCGGCCGATGTCTATGCTGAAATTAAAGCCAAGACCATTGCAACGGTTCGTGGTACTGTTCAGGCTGACATTTTAAAAGAAGACCAGGCTCAGAATACCTGTATTTTCTCTACGGAATTTGCCTTAAGATTGATGGGTGACGTTCAGGAGTATTTCATCAAGGAAAAAGTAAGAAACTTCTACTCCGTTTCCATTTCAGGATATCATATCGCAGAGGCTGGTGCCAATCCGGTTTCCCAGCTGGCCTTCACCTTGGCAAACGGTTTCACGTATGTGGAATATTACCTTTCCAGAGGAATGGACATTAATGATTTTGCACCGAACCTTTCTTTCTTCTTCTCGAACGGAATCGATCCTGAATATTCGGTGATCGGGCGTGTCGCCAGAAGAATCTGGGCCAAAGCCATGAAGCTGAAATACGGCGCCGACGAAAGAAGCCAGATGCTGAAATACCACATCCAGACTTCCGGACGTTCGCTTCACGCCCAGGAAATTGATTTTAACGATATCAGAACGACCTTACAGGCACTTTATGCGATCTATGATAACTGTAATTCTCTTCACACCAATGCTTATGACGAGGCGATTACGACTCCGACCGAGCAATCCGTAAGAAGAGCGATGGCCATTCAGTTGATTATCAATAAAGAATTAGGGTTGGCGAAAAACGAAAATCCGCTTCAGGGTTCATTCATTATCGAAGAGCTGACGGATCTTGTGGAAGAAGCGGTTTATGCAGAATTCGACAGGATTACGGAAAGAGGTGGTGTTTTGGGTGCTATGGAAACCATGTATCAGCGTTCCAAGATCCAGGAAGAATCGATGCATTACGAATGGTTAAAACACACCGGCGAATATCCGATCATCGGGGTGAATACGTTTTTAGGAAAAGACGGTTCGCCGACGGTTCGTCCGGGAGAAGTGATCCGTTCGACCGAGGAAGAAAAGCAGTTCCAGATCGAGATGCTTCATAATTTCCAGAAATCGAATGAAGATAAATCCGAAGAAGCCCTGAAAACGCTGCAACACGCTGCCATCAATCAGCAAAACTTATTTGAGGTCATGATGGATGCTGTAAAATACTGCTCTCTCGGGCAGATTACCAATGCCTTGTTTGAAGTAGGCGGTAAATACAGAAGAAATATGTAGGTCCGGTCTGTAGCCGAACCGGCAATTTTTACAATTAACTGTTTTAAAAATTATAAAGTAAACCTCAGAGAATTTTCTTTGAGGTTTTTGTATTTTTGAACTATCTATATATTTAACTCAATCTAAAAAAATTAATGAAAAATTTCTCTTTCTTAACGCTTATACTTTTCGCTGTAACATCCTTAAAAAGCTGCAATTCATATCCGATGGCTGACACGCACAAAAGTGACATGGACAGGAATACTGAGGAATTACAAAAAAGGCTAGAAGCCGAAAGAAAAAAAATAGAACCGAATGAATTTAATAATTTCGGAAAACCGGATAATAAATAAAACATTATTGAACATTTAAATTTTCAACTTATTAAGTTCGTATTTGTTTAGATGAAACCCAAAGCCGTCTTCAACTGGAGCAGCGGAAAAGACTCTGCCCTTGCCTTATATAAAATTTTACAGGAAGAAAAATTTGAAATTACTTCTTTGCTCACCAGCATCAATAAAGAGTTTCAGAGGATTTCCATGCACGGGGTCCATGTTTCGTTGCTGGAAAAACAGGCGGAAAGTTTGGGTTTCCCTCTTATAAAACTAGAACTCCCGAAAGAACCATCGATGGAGGAATACCGTAACATAATGGAAAGCACCATGAATGATTTTAAACAGCAGGGCGTTACGCATTCCGTTTTCGGGGATATTTTCTTGGAAGATCTGAGGAAATACAGGGAAGATCAGTTGGCGGCAGCAGGCATACAGGGCGTCTTTCCTTTGTGGAAGAAGGATACGAAAAACCTCATTGAAGAGTTTATGGATCTCGGCTTTAAAACCATTGTCACCTGCATCAACGAAACCTATCTGGACAAAAGCTTCGCAGGAAGGGTTATTGACAAACAATTTATTGAAGATTTACCTGAAAATGTAGATCCCTGCGGAGAAAATGGCGAGTTTCATACGTTTACTTTTGACGGCCCTATTTTTAAAGATCCGATTGGTTTTGAAGTAGGTGAAATCGTAAAGAAAACCTATCCGAAACCCAAGTCCGGCAGTGATGAAGAAAACGGTGAATATGTTTTCTGGTTCTGTGATCTGAAAGCAAAATAACGAGGTACATAAGCCAGAAAATGGATTTCCTTAAGGCATGCATATTGCTTAAAAATGAAAAACAATAAATGCTTAAAAAATCCTCTCTTTTCATTTCTGTTACCAGTCTGCTTTTCTGCTTCATTTCCTGTCAGCAAACCAAGCCGGAAACCAATACAGTAATTGATAAAAAAAAGGCTATTGACAGTACGATTACAGCTTTCGAGAAGAGCCTGCTTAAAAATCAGATCGATTCAGTTTTTAAAAAGCATCAGTTTACCGGAAGTGTTGCGGTCTTTAAAGATTCCGTTGAATTGTACAGGAAAAATCAAGGATTTTCGGACTTCAGAAATCAGGTTAAAATCGATGACCAAACGATTTTTGCCATCGGATCCGTGAGCAAACAGTTTACAGCCGTTCTTATCCTGCTACAGATGGAACAGGGAAAATTAAGGATAGAGGATAAAGTTTCAGAATATCTGCCGGAGTTTCAGAATAAAACGTACGAAAACATCACCCTCCACCAGCTTTTAAATCATACGTCAGGACTGAATGTGATGGGAGAGCAACTCCGTTTTAAAAGCGGTACGGATTTTCTCTATTCCAATGACGGATTCAATGCTTTGGGAAAAGTTGTAGAAAAGGTTACAGGGAAGCCGTTTGACGAAAATATAGCTGCATTATTTAAACAAGCAGGCATGAATTCTTCGTTTACTGGGACTTCATTTAATAATACGGAAAGAAATTTTGCCGGAGCTTACCTGGGTAACGATAAAGTGTATGAAAAGGTACAAGATATGCCCGAAAGATTAAGCAGCAAAACCATCGGGATTCCTGCAGGCGGCGTTCTCTCAACTGTTGAAGACCTCCATCAATGGAACAATGCACTGTACGGCGGAAAAATCCTGAAACCTGAAGCCATCAGAAAATTCAAAACAAGGAGTGCTGAAAGGCATCATCCTATTTTTGGAAAAATGGGTTATGGATACGGGATCATGGCCAATACCGGGAAACCTGAGGCATTTTTCCACAGCGGCTATATCAAAGGATCTCCATCTCTGAATATTTTTTATCCCAAAACAAAAACTTCAGTGATCATTTTATCAAATATTGCCAATGAAGAAAAAGGCAAAGGATCTACCTTCAGACCTCATGCAGAAATTAAAAAAATTACAGACGATCTTGAAAATATCATTTCTTCAATGAATACTGAAGAAGAAAACAAATGAAAATGTAATTTATCCGGTGCTGAGAAACCGCTCTACCCTGACCAAAGCTTTCTTATCCTCGAAAAAACTCATCATCACAAAAATAATCAGTACCTGCACGATGTAGGGTAAAAGCAATGTTACCACCACATATCCGATCTCTCCGTAATCATTCTCTCTGAAAAACAGATATGGGTATTTTCCGTCTTTTACGATGATTTGCCCCATCAATCCTATCATTGACAGGCTTAAGGCTGCGTTTTGCTGATACAGAGTATAAAACAGTTTGTTTTGGTACTTATAATCATGCTTGATATACTTTAGTATTTTATAATTATAGGCCCAGATAACGATGGGAACAACAATAAATAACCCGTTCTGTATCCTGAAAAAATCCGAGTAAAGATCCACATCGTTTAGCAGATAAACAGATAAAAAACTGACGGCTAAAGAGATAATTCCCAGCAGGAAAGCTTTTTTAAGGAGGCTATTATTTCTGGCACTGACAATTTTCCTGACAATAACAGGAATTTCTTCTGCGTAGAAAACGGAATATTTTGTCATCCGAAATTCACTTTCCCACAATTTCTGGGTCTGATGAAAAGCCTGCTCAAAACTCATGTTTTCTTCAGCCTGAATATCTGCAACCTGAGAGATCATGTGGTCTTTCACTTCCAGCAGAATATCCAGTGGTAGCTTATGGAGCAAAAGATAATCGGTTATCTGTTTTTCTTCTTGATTTGAATACATACAGTTTAGTTTTAATTAGCTTGCACGGTGCCGGTATTCAGAAAGCCCTGCATTTTATCAAGAGACTTTTTGTGCGCATAAAAACTGATAAGCACGAAAAATATAATGGCATGAAGGATGTAAGGCAGGGTAAGCGATAATACAAGCGGGAATACAGCTACAGGATCGCTTGTATGGAAAAATCTGAAAATATGTTTATCGTCACGGATAATAAGTTGAAAAATGATATTTCCACAAATACAAAGCATTCCGAAATTCCGTTGATATATCGTAAAAAATGATTTCTCCCGGTATTTAAAATCTTTTTTCATGTATCTTCTCATATTTTTACTGAAAGCCCAATATGAAAAGGGAACCATGACAATAAGCGAGTTACAGAACCGAAAAAGATCGTTGTACATTTACTGATCCGTCGAGAAATACACCAGCAATAAATTAACGGTAAAAGATGCCAGTCCTAAAAGCAAGGATTTTTTAAACAAGTCAAAATACTTTTCCTTTACGATTTCTTTTAAGATTACAGGAATCGGTTCTTTGTAAAAAAAGGAATAGCTTGTCAGTTTAAATTCACTTTCCCATAATTTCTGCGTTTTATGGAAAGCCTCCTCAAAACTCATGTTTTCTTCTGCCTGAATATCCGCCACCTGGGAAATCATGTGGTCTTTTACTTCCAGCAGAATATCCAGCGGAAGCCTGTGAAAAATAAGATAGTCGGTAACTTGCTGTTCCTGTTCTGTAGTTATCATTTTATCTCTCTTGTTTAAACCAAAACATTAATCTTTTTAATTCTGAAATAAAGCAGCTGAATCTGTATCGTCACCGAATAAAAAATAACCAGCTGATTGCAAACCGGTTTCCAGAATTCAAATTCTCCCGAGAAATAGCATCCTGCCGGAAAAATAATCATACCGAGGATGAGATTTCTTATGATCAGAGGATGAAAACTTGTCCGTTGGTAGTCAGTAAATTTTATTTTCCCGGAAAAAATTCCGAATAATACGGTTGACGCAAATGCAATCAAGGCGAAAATCTGGAAGTAATCATAAACTTCATCTGCAACTACATAAATACCGGCAGAGATAATTGAAACAAGTAATGCCGTAAGGGTAATTTTATTAAATCTTCTCTGCAAAAGCTCTTTCTCTATTCTCGCTATTTTCCTGAATGAGAAAAAGTCTGCCTTTACCATTTCAAGCTCTTTTTGCCAGCTGATTCGGGCCATCAGAAATGCTTCATGGAAACCCATATTTTCATTTTCCATAAGACCCCCTATTTGCATTATGAAATGATCTTTAATCTCATCAAGTATCTGAGGTGACAATTTTTTCGAATTCAGATAAGCGGTAATCTGCTTTTCCTGTTCCAATGAAATCATATATTAAAAATGGTATTTAAGTTAAACAAATAGCTTTTCATTTCCTCTTCCTGTGTGACTTGCTGTTTTTTTCCCTTGTCGGTCAACAGATAATATTTGCGGTCTCTTCCGTTGATCTTCTGAATTTCGGAAGTAATCATTCCTTCCGCTTCCAACTTATGGAGAAGAGGATACAGCGCGCCTTCCGTCATTTCCAGCTCACCTTGGGTAAGTTCTTTCGCACGCTGGGTAATCTGGTAGCCATACATTTTCACTTCCTTGGCAAGCAGCTTCAGAATGATGTTCTGCAATGTTCCTTTGTAAAGACTGTTCTTTTTCAATATCGAATCTTTTATACCTTACAAATCTATACATAATTTTCTTATGTATTATGATTTTATTTTTTAAAATTTTTAGAATTAAAAAAAAATTATTGATTTTAAAACCCTGTTTAAATGGTATCTGATAATTTTTCATGAACTCTACTTAATGTACTTCATTCAAATAAACGAAGTTTATTCTCAATTTTAACAGTAAGAAATCTTGAGAATTGACGTAATTAATTCAGCTGATTAACGGAAAAAGTTAAGAATTTAAACCTTAACTTCTTAATTTTAAAATATTTATAATTAAAACGTGTTTTAAAGTTATATAGCCGAAATTTATAGTTGAAGCACCGAAACATTAATTCCTTATTTCTCCGTAAAAGGTTAGAAAATCATATCTTTGTCCCAATGATTGCAGAGAAGATTATTTTAGGAATCGACCCCGGAACAACGGTGATGGGTTTTGGAATTATTTCCGTGAAAAAAGGCAAAATGGAGATGATATCGATCCATGAACTGTTGCTTCACAAATATCCCAACCACGAAACTAAACTCAAATATATTTTTGATAAAACCCTGGCGCTTATCGATGAATTTCATCCGGATGAAGTAGCATTGGAAGCCCCTTTCTACGGTAAAAACGTACAGAGTATGCTGAAACTGGGCCGGGCACAGGGTGTAGCCATGGCAGCCAGTCTTTATCGCAATATTCCCATTACGGAATATTCCCCGAAAAAAATAAAAATGGCCATTACCGGAAACGGAAATGCCAGTAAGGAACAAGTCGCCGGAATGTTGCAAAATCTTCTGAAATTAAAAGAATTCCCGACCAAATACCTCGACGCCTCCGATGGCTTGGCCGTTGCCGTCTGCCACCATTTCAACTCCGGAACAATTGCAGACACAAAATCGTATACCGGCTGGGAAAGTTTCCTGAAACAGAATCCGGACCGCTTAAAATAAAAGATCCCGCAGAATACAATATTCGCGGGATTTATTATTCTTTACCGAATTTTATTTTGCTTTGTATTCGTCGGGTGTAATTTTAAAATCTGCCGTTTTCTTACCGTCCTTATCGTAGTAAGTATAGACCATGGTTACATCCCGATCCCGAAATTCCTTTATTTCCGGAGATGTTTTCACTACACGCAATGCCCCTTCTTTGGCAGAGGTTTTAAAGGTCTCGATCTGATCCGGACTTACCGCGTCTTTGGTGTCATCCGTTAAAGTATAATTATACCTGAAAATTTTACCGGGCTGTACCGAAACACTGTCCAGGCGAACCCCATCGGCAAGGATCTGAGGTGTGGTCTTGTTGATGTTTGCCGCCACTTCTTTAAGGTCGTCATCAATTTTATCTTCTTTTTTACATGAAGTTAAAGTCACTGTAAGGCACAGCAGAGAGAAGCTGATTACATTTTTCATATTTAAATTTTTAATGATTGTTAATTAAAGATAAGAATATTTCAGGAATAAATTTAATTTACTGGTTAACAACCAAATAACTATCTAAGCAGCCATACTTGGTAAAACATAATACTATCTTTTACATTGGTATAGATTTTAGTAGTACCTTTGTATAAATTTTCTGTCATGAAAAACAGCCAACAAACTATAAATCAAGCGAATCATCACATCAATTGGTTCCAGAAGTTTCTTATAATCTGCTCCGGAGGAAACATTCACATCCTGAGAAAAACACCGAGCGAATGGAACAAATTTGCCGGAATCGGCGGCATTGTCCTGTTTACGGCAGTTTTTGCCACACTTTCCGCAGGCTACGCCATGTACACGGTCTTCGATGAGATCTGGACGGCCATCGGCTTCGGCGTCTTGTGGGGACTAATGATCTTTAACCTGGACCGTTACATCGTTTCTTCCATCAAAAAAACGGGAACCTGGTGGAATCAGGTTCTGATGGCCATTCCAAGACTGATCCTGGCGACTTTCCTGGGAATCATTATCTCCAAACCTTTAGAGCTCAAAATTTTTGAGAAAGAGGTAAACAAACAATTGAATACCATCATTCAGAGAAATAAAAAACAGCTTCAGGGAGAAATGAGCGGCCGGATTCTTCAGCAGAGCGGACCTTTTGAAACTGAAAAGAAACAGATTTCCGATAAAATTGCCTACTATCAGAAATCCTATGACTCCGCATCCGTAGAGCTGGAAAAAGAGATCCTTGGAAAACAATCCGGGTTAACCAGTGGTAAGGAAGGTTTCGGACCAAATGCCAAACGTAAGCAGGAACTGAAAGAACAGAGAAGGCTGGACCTGGAAAATTACCGCAGGCAGGCCGCTCCGCGCCTGGAGTATCTGGACAAGGAAATTTCTAAAGTTTACACCAATCTTGAAACCGAAAGAAAATCCACGGAAACATTTGAAGATAAATTCAACGGGTTTGCGGCAAGGCTGCAGGCATTGGACGAATTGGGAAAAAATTCTGCGATCATCGGATTGGCGGCAACATTTATCATGGGACTTTTTATCTGCCTTGAGATTTCGCCGGTACTGGTAAAACTAATCTCCCACGTCGGACCTTACGATTATCTCCTGGAAAAAACGGAAAACGATTTCCGTCTGTATTCAAAAGAAAAAGTAGAAAAAGGAAATGCCCTAACCGACTTCCGGATCGATGATTTTAAGGATAATCTCGGTAAATAATCTTTTACAACTCTGTTTCACCTAAAACCTCAGGGCTGGCTTTGAGGTTTTCTTATATGTATTATTTTCAAAAAAATAATATTCCTTTCATATGTAAACTGTTGACCGCAAATTTGTAAATGTTAAAAAGAGAAAGAACTACCCCGGAAGGTAGTCCTTGCCTGTTTATTTAAATACTACCCGCAAGAGTAGTTTTAATCAACTAATAATAAATATTATTACTTTACGATCAGCTTGCTTGTCTTACTGCTTTTACCGTTTGAAATCTGGATCATATAAACTCCTTTTTCAAGCTGTTGATTGATTCTATAAAGATCTTTTCCTTCCCCGGTTACAGATGGATTGGCAATTAACCTTCCTGACATATCAGAAACAGAAACTTTTAAGCCTTTTCCGTTTTTAGCTTTAATAAATACATGATCACCGCTTGCCACAGGATTCAGATAGATTACCAGATCATCATTATCCGCCTGTGTTTCGTTAGTAGCGAGAGCTGAGGATATTAAGGTGACCGAATAATCTTCTATCTGCCCATATCCTAATTGTCCGCATGGGGCAAAAGAACTCGGACTTAAAATATCAGCCAGTACACGCATTCTAAGCGGGGTATTTAGAACAGCGTTGGCAGGAGGAGTAAACGAGGCCGTAAAAGTACCGTATCCGTTTGCTGCCGAAGCTACACTATTACCGGATGCTACCAACTCGGACGATTCAAAAGTACCGTTATTGTTATAATCGATCCAAACTCTGATTGAAGGGTCTACGTCTATGACATTGATAAACCCAACCTCAACGGTTTGTGACTGGTTTACAATTAATGTTGTATGTGAGTTTGTAAGACAGGCCTTTGTAGTATAATCTATATAATAATCCGGCGCACCTGCCCATGAAGCGGCTGATTCATTATTAATCTGACCCAGTTTTACGGAAGTTGGGCCCACCAGGTACGCTCCGGCAGCACTTGAATTGGCAACTCCTGTAGGAATACATGCAGCAGCAACCGGTAGAGTGCTGACAGGTACTGCAGGAAGAGAAGTAGCAGCTTTGGATGTTGTAAGACTGCTTCTGATCAGCATAAAAAAGTCTTGAATCCTTTGTCCCTGGCCTAAAGTGAATTTCTGAGCGACAGAATTAGTATAATTCATCGTATTGTATTGTACTCCCTGATAGTTTGCCCCGGTACAGGGATTGATCTGAGTATTCGTAGGAACAGGCCATAATGTATATCCACTTCCTGCTCTTTCCGTATCGCATATCCCGTCGTCGTCGTCTTCGCATACTCCGGTCGTTGGTGGGCAACAATCAGGATCTCCGGGCTGCGCCTGATAATTCCCATCCTGAAACGTATGGTATAACCCCAATGCATGGCCGAATTCATGGGCAACAGTAGTATCATGATCGTTAGTAACCACTCCTGATTTCATAAATGATTCATAATAAGGATCTGCCGTATTGGGAAATGCTGCAAAGCCCATTAATCCGGAGTTTGGGCTTGCAAAGCCGTCAAACATACTGATGATGTAAATATTGAAATAAGAGGCTTCCGGCCAATGAGGTGCGAGACCTATAATTGCATTCCTGGAAGCACCGTTAGCCGTCTGGTACGCCATTCCCGAAGTATCATATCCTGTTAAAGAGCCTCCGTTATACCTTACAATGCCTGTAGTAGCATTACAGTTTGGATCTCTCTTTGCAAGTACCAGTCTTACAGGCAGAACTGCAGAAGTTCCAAAATCTGCAGGCACAGCATTAGTTGGCCATGCGTATGTTCCTGCATACATCTGGTTGGTACGGTCAAGCCAGGCCTGGATCTGCGCATCCGACTTATTGTAGATACTCCCGACAGCAGCTCCATCAGGATGGATTACGTGGACTACCACAGGGATTTCATAAACACCATTGACTAACTTACCTAGACCCGGAGTAATACCGTCTTTCTGATGACTCTGAATATTCCGGATAATTCTATCAAAAGCTTCTCTTAAACCTGGATTCTTCCTGTCCTGCTCTTTAATAGTCTGATCGAAACCACAGAATCTTTGCTGCTGAGCCGTTAGTGTCAAGGAGAATAAAAATGCTCCATAAATAATTGTTCTTTTCATTACTAAATTTTTATTGTAAAAATTGATGTTAATTATCCTCAAAATCTAATATCTATTTTTTTTAACCGATAGATCCGCACTCACGGCTCCGGATATAAAACTTCATATACATTTTATTTATATAACCAAAGACAGCAAAAATTTAATAAAGGTTACAAAAAATTATTTCATCTGAAAAACAATATACATAGGCAGTAATGAATCAACTGAAACAATTGAGAATACATAACATCTTAAATTAAGAGATGAAAATTTAATGGATAATATCTTCCGGCAATAATTATAAATAAAGAATCCGTCTCATAACCGAGACGGATTCTTATGCTTATTTTAAAATATTGTTGATCAGAATAGTTAATTCTTATATTGGCGGAATGACTACAAAGAATAATTCGGAGCTTCCTGCGTAATGATCACATCGTGAGGATGAGATTCTTTAAGCCCGCTTCCTGTGATCATGACCATCTTGGTTTCCGTTTGCAAAGCTTCTATATCTTTTGCGCCGCAATACCCCATTCCAGCCCTTAAGCCTCCTGTTAACTGAAAAATAACGTCCTCCAGTTTTCCTTTGCTCGGCACCCGTCCTTCGATTCCCTCCGGAACGAATTTTTTAGCCTCACTCTGGAAATATCTTTCCTTTCCGCCTCTCTTCATGGCAGAAAGGCTTCCCATTCCCTGATAGGTTTTGAATTTTCTTCCCTGGAAAATAATTTCTTCCCCCGGGGCTTCATCTGTTCCTGCTAAAAGTGATCCTAACATTACGGCTCCTGCTCCGCTGGCAATCGCTTTTACAATGTCTCCTGAAAGCTTGATTCCCCCGTCTGCAATAACGGCTATATTTTTAGTTTTGGCATATTCGTACACATTGTAAATGGCAGACAACTGAGGAACGCCTACTCCAGCGACTACTCTCGTTGTACAGATAGAACCTGGCCCCACCCCTACTTTAAGTACGTTTGCTCCGGCTTCGATCAGGTCTTTTGCCGCTTCAGCCGTTACGATATTTCCGCCTACGATATCCAGATCCGGATAGGCTTTTCTGATTTCTGAAATTTTATCCAAAACACCTTTAGAGTGGCCATGAGCAGAATCGATACCGATAATATCCACTCCTGCTTTTACCAGAGCTTCGATCCTATCTAAAGTATCTTCTCCTACTCCTACTCCTGCTCCAACGATTAACCTTCCGTTCTGGTCTTTATTGGCATTAGGGTATTCGAGCTGATTGTCAATATCTTTAATAGTGATTAAACCTACCAGCTTATTTTCGGAATCCACGATCGGAAGCTTTTCCACTCTGTTTTTAAGAAGGATTTCCTTGGCTTTTTCAAGGTTGGTATTTTTATCTGAAGTGATCAGGTTTTCTTTCGTCATGATCTCTTCCACTTTCATGTTAAGATTTTCCTGATATTTTACATCCCTGTTGGTAATAATCCCGATCAATACGTTGTCCGTATCGATCACCGGCAATCCTGAAATCTTGTATTTTGCCATGAGTGCTTTCGCTTCTTCCAAGGTAGCCTCTTTGAAAAGGGTTACAGGATCAGAGATCATTCCGTTTTCGGAACGCTTTACCCGGTTTACCTGGGCAGCCTGTTCGGCAATGGTCATATTTTTGTGAATAAAACCTAAACCTCCCACTCTTGCCAGGGCAATCGCCAGCTCAGCTTCCGTTACGGTATCCATAGCAGCGGAAACGATCGGAACATTCAACGTAATTTTGTCGGTAAGTCTTGATTTTAATGAAACCTGGTTAGGTAAAACTTCTGAATAAGAAGGGACTAGAAGCACGTCATCGAAAGTGATGGCTGTCTCTACAATTTTGTTATGAATAGACATCTTTACTTTCTTGCAAAATTAAGGTATTTTATCGGAATACGAAAATCCAGTTTGATAGTTTAAATAAAACTTAATAATCAATGGTTTAAATCGAAAAACCACTCCTCACGGAATGGTTTCTAACAAAATAATTTATACTTTTTAAGGCGATGGCTCACCTCTTCAGTCATTTTTTAACAGCTTTTCCATCTTCATCCAAAGATTCTATATGGGTCCGGTTGTTTTTATCCACATAAATCTGCAGGCGTACTTTTCCTTTGTTGTCACGGATAAAGATGCCTACATCGCCGTTAGCGGTTTTCCCGGCAAAGAAACGTTCGTTCCCGAGTTTTCCTTCCTCACTCAGTTTGGCAAAAGCTTTTTTATACAATACCGGATTATCAAGCTTTTTCAGGGAGTCATCAACTTTTATCAGTTGCTCCAGCGTAAAATCGTCCGGCCGGTCCCAAAGTTTTAATCCGTATACTCTTCCTTTTTCCTTTCCTACGGCTTCCGAATACTGCAACTGCATAATCTGGTCCGTATTTCTCTGGTCTACCGAATATACCATTCCGGAACCTTTATCATCACCATCGTAAACAAGTCCGCCGCATTCATCACCTTTAGAATTGAAAAAAATCATTCCCGCTTCTCTTGTTCTCGGCTTCACAGCTCGATGATTAACCATTCCGGGATGCTGTCTTTCCTTATTGCTGATGACCATTTTCAGCGTTCCGTCTTTTTCGACAATATTGATCCTTTCGACATCGATTTCCTTAAAATGCTGTTCAGGGTTGCCTCTAAAGGCAAGGAAAAAGAACATCACACACAAAATAGTAAGTACTGCTCCGTATATTTTAAGGATACGTACTTCTCGGATTAATCTTTCCATAACCAATATAATTTTGGTTAAATGTAAGACTATTTATCTGATGCAGAAGCAATTAATCTGGAGATATCACCGGAGGTAAAATTTCCTTTGACATCGACGAATAAAAGTTCTTGCTTGGAGTTTATCGTGATCAGCATGTTTTTAATAGCATCTCCTTTCTGCTTTACGCGGATGTTGATCCGGTCGCCATCATGCATGATGGTTGCCCAGTCTTCATAATTGTTGTTATTCAGATAGGCTGCAAAATCCCTTAGCATGCTTTTGTCGCCATTTTCTACCGTCAGCACTTTTACTTTTGAAATCTTTTTGATGATCCGGATAACATCTTCATGATCTTCTCCGTCTTCCCGTAATGCTTTTTTAATGATGGGCTTTGCCAGGAACATCGGGAGATTCATACTCGTAAACTTCGCGCCTTTAAATTCTTCTCCAGAATCTGAAAAATATGTCATATTCGATTTTCCGGAAGATACGATGCAGGACTGCATCATCATCAATGTGCAAAGCATCAGAAAAATGGTTTTTATTATTTTCATGGTGATTCGTATTTAAAATTAATTGATCGGTTTTAAAGTTCCACCGGACATCTTGCTGATATCAGCCGTAATTTCAGGATTTCCTCTGTATTTAATAAGACCGCCTGAAGATGCTTTTGCTTTTAAAGTACGCGACGCGCTTACCGATAAGCTGGCTCCCGAAGTAGATTCTGCCTCTACATGATCTGCGCTGAAGTTTTCTCCTTTACAAACTGCGCCGCTGCTGATGTCAAAAGCTGCTGATCGTGCCTCTCCTTCAATATTTGTATCGGAACCGCTGGATCCTTTTACCGTTACATTTTTGGCATTTACCCCAACTTTGATACTTGTTCCGGAGGAAGCTTCAATCTTTGCATTATTTGAAACATCAAACATTCCCTTTACCATTGCCCCGGAGGAAGCATCAATACTCAGATTGTTTTCCTGAACCGGACTAATGGCGGTGAACAGTGCTCCCGAAGACGCTTTGATATTATCCATCCTCGGCGAAGAGACATTGACACTGATGTTTTTGAATTTCAAATTTTTCTGTCCTTTGTTATCGACATAGACTTTCAGAATACCGCCTTCAACTTTGGTAATGATATACTGAAGTTTGTCGGCATCAGCAATTACTTTCACGCTGGTCGGGTTTTCCTGCTTATAAACCAGATTAACGCCCGTACTTACCTGGATCCCTGAGAATTCCCCTACATTTCTGTTTTCCCCATTTAGATACGAAGAGGTATTTTCGGAAATCGTATTATTTCTGGAATTGGTTACCGGATTGATGTTGGTTTCCGTGGAATTGATGATTTTATTAATGTCGTTCATCGACAGTTTTCCGTCCAGTTTTATCAGGATGTTTTCTTCTCCGCCGTTGTCAATGCTGAGCAATAAGTCATCAAGGACACCGTTTTTTTCTTCCGCGGAAAGGAATTTGATCTTCGCGCCGTTGCTATTCACGGACATGATTTCACTATAGTTCAGATTGCTCAGATACGATTTAATATCTTTATTGATCTGAGCCAGCTGTTGCCCTTTTGCAGAATTTCCTTCCTGTGGCTTTTCGGCGATAAAAACTTTCAGTCCGTTAATTTTAGACAGTAAAGGTTTGATCTGGTCTAGTTCTGCATCTCCCAAATCCAGACTGCTGAGCATCCCGAACATCGGTTTGGCAATCTTAATGGTCGTCACGCCCTCCACTTCCTGATATTTATCAAAAAGCTGGTCTACTTTATCTTTCTGCCCGTACACATTGAAGAAATGTGAAAAGGCCAATGCGAATATGATGAATACTTTTTTCATGAGTCAATTTTTATTTGATTATTAGTGCCTGATCAGGTGCATAATCTTTTTTAAGGTTAATTAATAATCGTCGTCAACGACTTTAGGTTGTACTAATTTTTCACTGACGTTATTTGCAAATATTTGAAATGAATACTTAGTCACGTTTATTGCTTCTTCTACATTATCGATTCTTTTACCGTTAACGATAACGTAAGAATCTTTATAGCCGGTAGAATCAGTTTTTGAGGAATTATACACATATTTCGGCCTTCTTTCTTTTTTAAGCCTTCCTCTCTTCGGCAGGATTTCATCCAGAACATCCTTTTCCGCCATTCTGTTACCCTGAAAGACCGAATCTTTCTTGGCTTCGGCGAGAGAATCGTTCGGGTTGTTGATTGCTACCTGATGATCGCGGTTCTCTTCGATAAAATTATTTTTCTGTTGCCTGATCTGGTTTTCAACCAGCTGAGCTTTATCTTTAAGATCAGCATTATGATTAAAGATAAAACCGATACTCAAAAGTAAAACCACACTTGCCGCCATCCAGAACCATTTCGGGAATGAAGGTTTTGTTTTTGTCCCGATTGGGATAACCGGTGTGTTATTTCCCTGAGCCTCTTCTTCTTTGCCTTCCGCTTTTTTCAGGAAATCTTCAAAATCCCAGTTCATTTTATCTTCCTTAATCTGCTGGAAGATCTCATCGTATTTATCTTGAAATTTGTCTTTGCTCATAATTCATCAATTGTGAAATTTGTTCTTTTACTTTTTGTCTAGCCCGCATCAGGTTTACCCGTACCGCGTTTTCTTCCATTTCCAGCATTCCGGCAATCTCCGAAACTTCATATTCTTCAACGTCCTTTAAATGGATAACCGTCTTTTGTTTTTCCGGAAGCTCGTTGATAAAACCGATGATGTATTCCTTCAGATTATTCACCTCCATGCTGTAAAGCTCGGAACGGTGAAGCTGCATATCGGCGAAGCCCGTCTTTACTTCATGATGCTTCAGCCGGTTCAGGCACTCGTTCCGTACTGCTTTCAACGCATAGGACTTTAAGTTCCCGAACTGTGCCAGCTCCTCTTTTTTCTGCCAGAATTTAATCATCAGGTCCTGCACTACATCTTCCGCTTCGTCACTGCTCATGACAAACCTTTTCGCAAAGCGATACATCTCATTTTTGAGACTAAATACCGTATCCCTGAAGGTTTCCTGAGTCATAAGTTTTGTTTCTATAAGTAAGACAACCGAAATTCGGAAAATATTACACTGAAAATAAAAAAACTTCAAAAAATTTTGAAGTTTCTATTTTTTACCGAGAAGCTGCTTGAGAAATCCAATCTCCGTGTCTTTATCCCTTAGCCTTTGCTCATATTGATCGATTAATTTTTCCGGAAGTTGGTTCTGGTAAATAAATCCATTATTTCCACCATGAACATTATCATAATTAAATGACATGCCATCATTACTCAAAAAATCAAGGATGCTTACTTCCAAAACTTTTGCGATATCCTCCACCTGATGAAAATCGGGTTTACTTTTATCGTTTTCAAAATTGGAATAGGTTTTCTGGGAAACATTCAGCACTTCGGCAAGATATTCCTGCGTGAAGTTTTTGCCAAGTCTTGCTTTTTTTATTTTTTCAGCACAAAAGTATTTCCTTCAAAAATACATAAAATTTTTTTTAGAAAAAAAGAACGGAAAGCAGTAATATTTTACTGTATTTTCTCAATTTGTTTTTCACATCTTTGTAGAGTAATATAAAAACATTTATCTTTAATCCATTAAAAACAAAATGACTATGACGAAAAAAATTGTTTCGTGGCTTACATTTATTGCCATTTTCACCTTGAGTATACAATCATGCATACATGATGATATCTATACTTCTTCCGATCCTGCATCTGCAGACTACCATTCTAAAAGTCTTTGGAAAGAAGATGAAAAGTACATTAAAAATGTAATGAAAATTTACTCCGAACATCATGACAAAATCAAGAAATTTTCCGGAACTCCAGACTGGGATTATGCCATGAGCATGGGAAAATATGATGAATCTTTTATGGTGGTTCCCGTCATAGAAAATGGTAAAGTAGTAAATACATTGGCTTGTGCAAGGTTCGATAAAAAAGTTTACTTCCGTTATGAAAATTCCGAGACCAACAATGCTTTTTTCCAGAACATCATCTACGGAAAATATACCCGATATAAAACAGAAGCGAATAATACCAAAACAAACACACATAAAGGGATAGTTTGTATAACAAAAACGATATCCATGTGGTATCCTGATAACGAGTCTAATCCTAATGCTGGAGGTTATTGGGAAACCAACTACTATACCAATTGTTATAACTTTCTAGATTATTCCGGTCCGGGATGGGAAGACAACGGTGGCGGAGGCTACGACTACGGCGGTGGTGGAGGAAGTGGTGGAGGAAATGAAAATTCCAATCAAGATATCACAATTGATCAACTACAAAATTACCCATGTGCACATAGTATTGCCCAACAGTTACCAAATTTAAATAACAGTATTGCTTCGAATATGAGACAAATATTTCAAAATAATACAAAATATAATATTACCTTTAGGGCAAAGAGTGGATTGGGGACTACTGACGGAGAAACCTTTGCCACATATAGCACAGAATTTGACACTTTCAATGCCGTTATTAATTTAAATGATGAAGTATTACTAAATGCAACAAAAGAATATATATTGGTTACTATGTATCATGAAGTTCTTCATGCCTTTTTAAAATATCAATTATATAAATTAGGAAATACAGAATTTCAAGCACAATATCCTGGCGTAACCGTTGGATACGATTATGCATCAAATGGAACTATTACCAATACATTTACTTTCATTGAAGGACACGCACAACTAGTCCCATTTTTAACAACACTACAAAATATCGTTTCACAATACAATCCTAATCTCCCCAATAATGTAATCACAGCTATATCAAGAGCTGGTATAACAACATTAACTCCGGAACAGGCACAATTAAACAACAATGAAAGGAACACATTACTGGGAAATAACTTAGGAACAAAATGTCCATAAATTAAAATTATGAAAGTAATACTGACAATAACACTATTAATATCAAATCTATTTCTCGCACAGGAGTATCTTTTATTAGATGACCTAAAAACAAATTTTAAGATAAATGAATATACTTTAGACACTAAAGATCTTTATAATATTCAAAAAGATATCAATGTTTTTAACATATTTATTTCTAAAGAAAACATATTGCTATTATCTGTACTACCAGATCTTGATGAAAATATTCTTCCTAGAATGGACGAAAGAGGCAATAACTGGATGATTATTAATTACGACAAAATAAAAGATAAAGTATTTTCCAAAGAAAAAATGCTTAGTATGCTAAGTGATTGGAAAATGAATAATACTTCAGAAAAAAAGACTTTTCAATATAAACTTATTAAAAAAGAAAATGGCAGCTATTATGTATCTAAGAAATGTTTAACAGAATTTTTTAGTATTGCAAATTTAGAATCACCTCTTGTTTCTACATATGGTACGATTAATATTAGCGAAAAAAAGGTAACTATTCAACAAATGGAAAAAAGTTTCAAGAAACAAATTCCCAGTCAAAAATTTATCATGGATCCTCGCGATGCTGATCTCAGCAAAAATATTGATATTCCATACAGTTTCAGAAACTATTTATCAAAAGAACTACTTATAAAAGGAGAGAAAGCCTATCAATTTTGGACTTTTGATGGATGGTGGATGCAGGATGGATATGATGAACATCGCGGCATTGACAGATTTTTATATATTCCAGATAAGGGAATTGTTGGAGGATCATATGATTTTTATTTTAAATTAAAGCCAAAAAATTCATCTAACGAATATTATACCGCAACAAATGGATTATTATGGAATAACATCATCAACGAAAAAATAATGATCGCAAAAGAACTAAAATAATTAAAAAACCTCAGGATTTTCTGAGGTTTTATTTTTCAATACGCATCAAAAATATGTTTAAAAATAGCCTTATCCTCATCCGTTAAAAGCACTTTTCTTCTTGCCATTGCCCGTCCGGCAACTTCATAGGCTTTATCCAGTTTAAATTTCTCATCATCTTTAAAACCACCCCATGAAAAGTTTTCAACGTGGTTCGGCGGGAAACCTTCTTTAAAGATATTGGAGGCCACGCCAATTACGGTTCCCGTATTCAGCTGGGTATTGATGGCGGTTTTGGAATGGTCGCCCATAATCAGGCCGGCGAACTGAAGTCCGGTATCTTCAAACGCTTTGGTGCGATAGTTCCAAAGTCTTACGTTCCCGTAATTGTTTTTCATGTTGGATGAATTGGAATCTGCTCCGAAATTACACCACTCCCCGATCACGGAATTTCCGATAAAGCCGTCATGCCCTTTATTGGAATAGCCGAAAATAATGACGTTGTTTACCTCACCGCCTACTTTACAATGGGGACCGATGGTGGTTGCGCCGTAGATTTTTGAGCCTAAATTAAATTTAGAAGCTTCCCCAAGCACAATAGGACCACGAAGATGACAGCCTTCCATAACCTCCGCATTTTTCCCGATATAAATTTTCCCGGTTTTCGTATTGAGGGTAGAAAACTCGATCTGGGCACCTTCCTCGATGAACAGGTCTTTTTTATCTCCTAAAAAACCATTGGTGGAGGAAAGCTCCTGGGAAATTCTGCCTCTGGTTACTAATTCAAAATCAAAATCGATGGCTTTATGGTTGTAAGTGAATAAGTCCGTCGGCTTTTTAAAGAATACCAATTCTTCTTTGATGTCAGTCATTTTTTCGATCTGATGAAGCGAAAAGCCGTCCATATTGATCCGGGCTGCGATCAGTTCGTCTTCATAAACCAATGCTTCCCCGTGCTTCAGGTCTTTAATCTGCTGAATAACCGTTTCACTGGGTAGAAAATTGGTGACCAGAAAAAGGCTCTCCTTTTTTTCAGGTTCCGGAAATTTCTCCTGCAGGTACATTTCTGTGAAAAAAGAAATTTCCGTGTTTTCTAAAATTTTCTGCCATCTTTCGGAAAAAGTCAGGATTCCACATCGCATTTCTGCTACGGGACGGGTAAAAGTAAGCGGAAGGAAATCTTCCCAGTATTGCGCATCTGAAAATACCAATTGCATCGTTCAGTAAGTTTAAGGTTTAGAATTCAATGTTCAATGTGTAACAAAAGTACAAATAAAAAAGTCTCCCGAAATTCGGAAGACTTTAAAATATTGACATAAAAAATTATTGCGTAATCTATTTATCTTAAATTTTTAATTAGTAATCTAGCATCTTTAGTTAGGCTGTAGGTAACAGATGCGAAAACTCCAATTTTATAGTAATTGCTGGTATATGATGATAAATCATTTGTACCGTTTATCTGAAATCCATCAAAACCATCTTTAAGTCTTCCGACATTCTTTACTGATGGGCCAGCAGTAATAAATATCCTTTGTTTTTTACCAAGTAAAATAGTTGGCCCTATAAAGAAATTACTAAATTGAATCTTACCATCTGTTATGTCAAGCCCCATTCCAAAGCTTCCACCATATGATAAATATCCTGATTTCCTCCAACTCATAGTGACCATTCCAACCAGAGATGGTGAAAACATATTTTTAAACGAACTTTTAATTTTATTATCTCTATCTACTTCATAAATTGGAGCATCCCAATAATGAGCAGCTGCTAATCCTAAACTGAAATCAACCCGAGTCCCACCATATAAGGCCTGCTTATAAGTAAAATCTCTGGGATTATGATAAGATTCTGGCCTAGTTTTGTCCCTTGGTTCTATTTTAATATGAAATTGGATCATATCATTTTCCGGCTGGACAGGATCAGACTTTGTAATAAAAGTTTCAGGATTGTTCAATTGAGTGGTTACCCAAAATGCTTGTGCGATTACTTTGTCAATATTAAACTTTACAAACCAATCATTAAGTGCGTCTGATTTTTCTTTTAAATATGCAGGATACGAAAGTAATTTTTCTACACCACTTTTCTCCATTATTTCTTTGAGATGATTCATAGAAATCAGTTTATAATAAGCATTTCCTAATTCTGAAAAGCTTTTTTTATATTCATCAACCTCTCCAGTACCTTTCAATAAACTATCGGAATATTTCATTATTTCTTGTGAATATTTAATGTACTTAAAAGAATCTAGATCAGGAATATTTGATATAACATCTACTTTTTTTGAAACTCTTAATAAACTGAATATTGCACGACTATCCTTAATAAAGGAATTATATTTGTTATTAAAATCATCCAAAAGAATTTCATATTCTTTAGTTTTATCATTTATAAAACCTTCATTTTGTTTTATTTCATTAGAGTTAATACTTATTTTTTCAAGTAAATCTTTCAAATTAGCAGAAAGAGAATTCAATGTTTTAGGAAAACTAATTGTATCTGTTTTTGATAAACTTTCAATATTCAATTGAACTTTTTCAGGATTTCTATTAGTAATTGGGACGCCCAATTTCCCTAATCCATCAATGGTTTCCTCAACTTTTGCTTGAAGTTTTTTATTTTCATTCTTTAATAAAATATTCTTCTGAATAGCTTTTACTCCTTTTTTATTATTCTCTTGTTCAGCAGGATTTCCTATATATTCTTTTTTAGTAACTATCTGAGTTTGGGTTGCCATATTTTTACCAGAATCCGCTTGTTCTTCCAGAAGCTTATTCTCTGCTTTTTGCAATTCTTTTCCTGTCAACATAGTCATGAATTCTTTATCAAACCAAGATTCTCCTACAATCGAATCTTTTGGAGTTATAATGATTTTATAGACAAATGGATTAATATTTTTAACTCTGAAGACTACCGGAGTGTGTACCTTAATTCTGCGAATATCCTTTAAATACTTTCCTGTTTTGAAATCATAAATAATATGTCGTGTAGAATCTATAAAGATTTTGGGATGCTTTTCTCTTATTGTATCTTTTAATTTATTGTAATCATTCTTAGGTTTATTATTACCCAAAAAGAAAACCGGATGTAGTAGCATAAGCAATAAAATAAAAATTTGATTTTTCATAGTCTTTAGTTTTGATGTAAATAAGATGACAGAAATAAGTGTGAATCAAAATTTCATCTCACTTATATATTTAATTCAAAATTATTCTCAAAAAACCTAACACAAAATCCCTCGAAAAAGGTATTTTTTAACATAATTTTTGTTAATTTTATTGAAAACTAAAAAACCATGACTGGAAAATATATAACCGGTGCAAAAAGCGCCCATCAACTTACCGATGTCTGGAACGACTATCCTGAAATTCTGCAAAACAAAAGAATACAGCTTGCCCAACCGAAAATTGAAGATTTTATAGGCGGCATGTTTGCTCCCGGAGAATTCTACTATTACACCATCGATTTTTATGACAGTACCATAAGCGGAGTACACAGGAACATCCTGAAAATACACGACTTAAAAAATACCCCAACTCATCTGAAAGAAATTATTGATTTGATTCATCCTGCAGACCTGGAATTTGTAATAGAAGCTGAAAGAATGTCTATTGAAAAAATGTACGAGATCGGCTGGGAACATCAGACCGAATTAAAATCAAGCTACTGTTTCAGGATGATCACCGGAAAAGACAATTATGAAATGTTTCATCATCAGGCCATCCATACCCACCGGGACAATGACGGGAGACTTGTTCAGGCAATCAATATCCACTCCAATGTTCAGCATCTTATCCATGAGAATCCTTATACGGTCTTGGTTTCAGGATTTGGGAGCCGGAATGATTTCCATCAGATGTTCTATAAGAAAAAGGGAAAACCCGATGCAGATTTTTCACTTACGAAAAGAGAGATACAGATTCTTACTTCTTTATCAGAAGGATTTTCCGCCAAAGAAATTGCAGATAAAGTAAATCTCTCCTATCATACGGTTACAACCCACCGGAAAAACATTTTTAGCAAGATGAATTGCAATAAAGTATCTGAAATGGTAAAAAAAGCAATAGAAGCAGGTTTGATTTAACAACAAAAAAGTCTCCCAAAATTTGGAAGACTTTTAATATTTTAATTTCAAAAAATTACTTAGCGAATTTTTTGTATTTATTCATGAATTTGTCAACTCTACCTGCTGTGTCAACCAACTTCACTTTACCAGTGTAGAAAGGGTGAGAAGTTGAGGAGATTTCCATTTTGATCAAAGGATACTCTTGTCCTTCATACTCGATGGTGTCTTTTGTTTCTGCTGTAGACTTGCAAAGAAATACTTCGTCGTTACTCATATCTTTGAAAACAACAAGTCTATAATTTTCTGGGTGGATTCCGTTTTTCATAATACAATTTTTAAAAAATTAAAGTTTGCTTTCGAAATAGTAATGGATATTTCTCTGCTAATTTTAGGGTGCAAAAATACAATATTTTTTTGAAATTGCAAATAACACATCAATAATTTTTTCTTCATAAGAAATTTGAAGTATTTTCGTTACATTTGAAATCTATTTAAACTTTATTTTCGATGAAATTCAAATTATTACTGGCTTTTTGTTTCTGGATGCTTGTTATGGCAGTCTCCTGTAATAAGGATGACATCAGCTTTGATCAACCTTCACAGGAATTAAGTTTTTCAAAAGATACCGTTTTCTGTGATACGGTGTATCATCAGGTCCGTTCAGAAACTTATGCCGTAAAAGTATATAATAATGAAGATAAAGACATTCTGATCCCGAGGATTCATCTTGAAAAAGGCGCGACTTCCTTGTATAAGATCAATGTAGACGGAAAACCGGGCTACGATTTTAAAGATGTTCCTTTAAGAAAGAAAGACAGTCTGTATATTTTCGTTGAGATTGCACCGGAAGCAAGCGGCCCCGAAGCCATAGCCGAAGACAAAATTTTGTTTCAGAGTCCGGCCGGCCAGCAGCAGGTGGTCTTATTCTCCGTTGTACAGGATGCGGAATTCTTTATTAAAACGCCTACCAATCCGAATATTCTTACTTCAACCACCAACTGGACCAGCAATAAAGCTAAGATTATTTACGGCGATCTTACGATTGATCAGAATGCGGTTTTAAATATTCAGCAGGGCACCAAAGTATATTTCCATAAAAACAGCGGGATGAAGGTACTCTCAGGGGCTACTCTGAATATTAACGGAACCCTGGCCAATAATGTTACCCTTCGCGGCGACAGGAACGACCCGGCTTACGATACCATTCCTAAAAACTGGAACTCCATCAAGATGAGCGCCGGCTCTACGCTGAACATGAATTACGCACGGTTATTCGGCGGTACGCGAGGGCTCGATCTGAAACAAACCAATGCTACGATCAATAACTCATTTATCCATACCTTCCAGGAGTATGGGATTTATTCGGTGGCTTCGACCATCAATGCAAAAAACTTGGTGATGAACAATTGTGGGGAATCTGCTGTTGCCCTTTTCAAAGGAGGAACGCATAGTTTTACCCATTGTACCATTGCCAATTATTCCGATCTGCTGCATTCTTACAACAGAAACGGTCTCTATGCCAGCAACGAATGGACCAATGAATCCGGGACGAAAGAACAGGGCGCTTTGATTCTTAATCTAAGAAACAGCATTGTGTATTCGGACCGCGATAATTCGGTGAGCTTTGAACAGACTCCGGGACAGCTGTTTAATTTCACTCTTCAGAACTGCCTGATCAAATATTCCGGCACCTCTGAAGCGGGCTTTAATTTTGACACGAGTACAAGCGTTATACAATCGATCAAAAACCAGGACCCTCTGTTTGTCAATTATTTTGCAGCAAAAATGAATATGCGGGTAAAGCAGAACTCTCCTGCCATCGGAAAAGGGAGTGCATCCGTGGCGGCGACGGTTCCTACCGATATTGCCAATGTTTCAAGAACATCCAATCCTACACTGGGCGCTTACCAGTATTTTTAAATATAATCTAAAAAGTCAATGGATTTTAATATTGTCAAAATAGGGGCTTTTATCATATTGATTGCCGTATATTTTACCGTAAGAAAGCTTTTCAAAAAATTTGCTGATTTCACCGAAAATCTTGGGAACATAAGCCACCACACAGAGGAATTGGAAATTTTGCAATCTAAAGTTACTGTTTTTGAAGAGCAGCTTAAAGATAAACCATAATGGAAATTACGACCCTGCAGAAGCAAGTAGACGAATGGATCAGGACGATCGGTGTCCGTTACTTTAACGAGCTGACCAATATGGCGATGCTTACGGAAGAAGTTGGCGAAGTGGCGCGGATTATTGCCAGACGATACGGCGAACAAAGCGAAAAGGAAAGCGATAAAACCAAGGACCTGGGAGAAGAACTGGCCGATGTCCTGTTTGTGACTTTGTGTTTGGCTAACCAGACCAGCGTTAACCTCCAGGAAGCTTTCGATAAAAAAATGAAGATCAAAACCGATCGCGACAAAGACCGCCATCAGAATAATGAGAAATTAAAATAAGGTAGGAAGATGGCTGACAGAAGTTTAGCGCAGTGCACAACTTCAAGATTGCTGCCTTCGGCCTTTCAACTCAGAAGAATAATGAAGAAGTTAGAAAAATCAAAATTACAATCCAACAAGACCATACAGATCAGCGGTTCGAAAAGCATTTCGAATCGTTTGTTGATTTTGGAAAGCCTGTTTGAAAACATAAAAATCGACAATCTTTCCAATTCGCAGGATACGCAGTTATTAAAAAAAGCCCTTTCGGAAAACACAGAAACCGTAGATATTCATCATGCGGGAACAGCCATGCGTTTCCTGACGTCCTATTATTCGATTCAGGAAGGAAAAACGACCATTCTTACGGGATCCAAACGGATGAAGGAAAGGCCGATCAAAAATCTGGTGACAGCTCTGCAAAACCTTGGGGTAGAAATCGAATACCTGGAAAATGAAGGCTTCCCACCTCTGAAAATTAAAGGCCGGAAGATCACAGAAACCCGGGTAAATGTTCCGGCGAATATTTCCAGCCAGTTCATCACCTCTCTCCTGCTCATTGCCGGAAAGCTGGAAAAAGGATTGGAGATTAATCTGGTCGGAGAAATTACCTCAAGGTCGTATATTGAAATGACGCTTGATATTTTAACGAAATTCGGTATTGAAGCCAGCTTCATTGGAAATACGATCAAAGTAGAACCGTTTACTGATCATCAGTCATCCATCATCCATTACGAAGTGGAAAGCGACTGGAGCTCAGCTTCTTATTTCTACTCATTTGCCGCGTTAGGAAGGAAGACCATTCGTCTGAAAAGCTTTTACCGGGAATCTACCCAGGGAGATTCTGCGATTGCAAAAATCTATGAGGAATTTTTCGGGATTAAAACCCTTTTTACAGACGAAGAGTATACAATCACCCTTCAGCCTGTTGAAGGTTTTACCTTTCCGGAAAAGATTATCCTGGATATGAATGACTGTCCCGATATTGCCCAAACCCTTTGCGTAACGGCAGCAGCCCTGAAGATCCCGTTTGAAATTTCAGGCCTGGGAACGTTGCGGGTAAAGGAAACCGACCGGCTACTGGCTCTATACAACGAATTACAGAAGCTGGGAACTGAAACCGAAATTACGGATTCCACCATACGATCGGTCCGCTTTGATGAGCCCCAGGAGAATATCTCGATCAAAACCTATCAGGATCACCGGATGGCGATGAGTTTTGCGCCGTTTTGCTTAGTTAAAGAACTTACTATTGAAGATGAAAATGTGGTGGAGAAGTCTTACCCGATGTTTTGGGAGGATCTTGAGAAAATCCTGATCAACAATATCACTGAAATTAATGTGAACACGAAATAGAAATCAGGTCTACAGGCTGGAAGAGGGAAGCCGGAAGCTCCTTTCGGTCAACATACTGTTCGGAGTCTTAGTATCAAATGATTTTGTTCGCTTTTTTTAAATGCAGGCTCTGTTTATCACGTTAAAATATTGATTTAAAATAAACGAAAAGGCTGCCCCAAAAATTCAGGCAGCCTTTTCCTATAAAAAATAAATCAATTTCCTATTTCTGAATGCCGTAAGCCGTAAGGATCTTATTAAAAATCTCCTTATTCTCAAAGAACCCTGTAAAATCCCCGGAATTAGGACCGTAAGCAAATACACTTGATGGAAGTGCGGTATGATCATTGGTACTGAAATTCCCGAATACCCAGCCTTCTGTAAGGCTGCCGTCAAGAAGGGTAAGCCCTCCCGTTTCATGGTCTCCAAGTACAACCACCAATGTTTCTTTATTTTCATCGGCAAATTTCATGGCTTTTCCGACTACGGAATCGAAATCCAGCAATTCGGTAACCAACTGCCCGATGTTATTGCTGTGTCCGCCGCCATCGGTCTGGGATGCTTCCACCATCATGAAGAATCCCTTTTCATTGGATTTCAGCTCGTTCAGAGTAAGATCAAAAGCATCCCCAAGCCAGTTCCCTCTCCCATCGGTAATTCTGCGGGACGCTATCGGATCAACAATTAATGTCCGGTTATTGATTTTTCCTGCTGATTTCAGATCGCGATACAGGTCAATATGGGCATCCTTAAATTTTTGTTCCGTTTCTTTTGTTAGTCCGCCGGAAGGACCTCCGATCAGGATTTTCGTTTTGGAAGCCACAAAATCTTTCAGAATCGTTTCCGAACTGTTGCGGTTATCCGAATGGGCATAAAAGTCTGCCGGTGTGGCATCGGTAACATCTCCGGTAGAAATCAGTCCGGAAACCCGTCCTTTTTCTGCAATAATATCGGGAATCTGAGCCAAAGCTTTCCCTGATGCATCAACACCTACAAATGTATTTTTCGTTTTTACGCCGGTAGCAAAAGCAGTGGATCCCGGAGCAGAATCGGTAACGTAAGCGTTGTAGGAATTTGTTTTGGATAATCCCGTCGCTTTCATGTTGAAAACGTTCAGCTTTCCTTTATTGGCTGTAAAAGCAGCATAATATTGAGGCAGTGAAGTTCCGTCCGGTATAAGAAGGATCACATTCTTTACCTTTTGATGAAGGCCGTCGGTTTTATAAGTCGGTTGATACGTTTCATACGCCACCGTGTTTTTATAAAAATTTTTCGGAATGGAATTCATGAACCTTTTAAGGTCGGGAATATGATCGGTGTTGATATAATCCACGCCTGCATCGATAAGGTTCACCCACGCATTCGTAAAATCGGGGGCTCCGTAAAAACGCATGGGTTTCTGTTGCACATGGGCTTTTTCCACTTCCTTCCTGATCTTTTCCGTTTCTTCATCTCTCGGAATACCTTTACCGCTCCATTTCACCAGATCAGTAAATGATTCACTGAACATCCCTACTCTTTTAAGCTGTTCCGCCGTGTAATTCTGGTTAAGATCCCCGTCGAAATACAGATAAGCAGGATAATTTTTAAAATCTTCAGGCTTCGGCCTTTCTCCTGTGATAACTATTTTAATTTCAGGATTCCCGGTAATTTCGGGGTACTTTTTCAAGGTATTAATCAATGCAGCCAGACTTGCCTTCTCGTCCCGTTTAATATCAATCAGCAATTGCAGCTTTTGGCTTCCTTCGGAATAAATATGCCCATTATTCAGCTTCAGCTGTCTGGAAATATTCTTCAGATAAAGGCTTTCCAGCGTTCTGTCCGGAGAAAGCTCTTTTTCGGTATGAGCCACCCACAGTTGATCTTTTACGAGAAAAACATCTGCTTCTATCGATCCGAAATGAGCATAATAGGCATTCCAGAACGGAACATCCTGCATATAATCATTATGCGAATGCGCATTGGCCACACTGTAATTCAAATAATTCTGGGCATAATTCTGAGACCAGATCCCTAGAGCCAGTGCTAATCCTATTTTAAATATCTTCATACTGTCTTTGAAAAACCGCCGATCACGAAGATCCGTGACCTGCAGTTCTTATTTTAAATTAAATTTTACCAGCCTTCATTTTGTTTGATCACTCCTTTGCTGTTGACGATTTCTACCTGCGGAACCGCCCATACATTATGCACCGAAGGATTGAAGTTCCTGGCTGCCCAAACGGTCTGACCGTTGATCCCGTGCAGCGGCTTGGCGTAATTGGCCTGCGCATCGCCCCAGCGTACAAGATCCCTGTGGCGGTCTGCCCATTCTCCGGCAAGCTCGCAACGTCTTTCATGCTTCAGGTCTGCCAGGATACATCCTGTTTTCGGTGCCAATCCTGCACGGACTCTGATTCTGTTGATTTCCTGGTCGGCATTCTGCCCCATCATCAGTAAAGCTTCTGCCCGGATTAATATCACCTCAGCATAACGCATGATCGGAACGGCAAGGTCGGTACACGGATAATCCCCATTCGCACTTACGTGGCCGCTGTTCAATGGATATTTAAAGGCATCCATATATTTATTGAACTGATATCCGGTAAGCGAGTTGGTAGAAGCATAGGTTCTCTCCGTTCCGTTAAAGGTAAATTTATCTCCCAGCTTCAGAATGGTTGCGCTCCTTCTCAGGTCTCCCGTTTCGTATTCATCATACAGTTCTTTCGTAGGCTGGAAGTATCCCCATCCGTTGTATTGTCCCCATCCTTTGTTCTCCAGCATTACGCCAGGAAGAATACTTCCTACGGAATTGAATTTTGGTGTGCTGGGTACGGACCAGATGTACTCTGAGCTGTAATTATTTTCCGCTTTAAACACATCGGCATAGTTGGTCAGAAGATTCCGGTTTCCTTTCGTCATGACTTCGTTAGCCCAGAATGCGGCATTCTGCCAATCCTTCATAAACAGGTAAACTTTTGCCAGTAAGGCCCATGCTGCCGCTTTATGCGGTCTTCCGTAATCTTTCGCAGGAAGCTGTTCCTGGTACGGAAGCAGTTCGGCTGCTTTTTTCAGGTCCTGAACGATATAGTTATAGTTTTCCATAACGTTGGCTGCCCTCGGAACCGGATCGGAATCCGGCTCTTTGGTACGGTCTACGATTGGGACTCCGGCTTTTTCGTTCCCATAATTGTAAGCCAGCTCGAAATACATTCTGCTGCTCATAAAAAAAGCTTCGCCGAGATATTTGTTCTTCACGGTTGCGGAAGCCTGGATGTTGTCAATATTGCGGATGACACGGTTTGCTACCCCGATTACCGTATATCTTTTATTCCATTGGGTTTCCAGGTCGCCGGCCGCAATATAATTGCTGCTGAAATTCTTGGCATTATCGGGTTCGCTTTTGGATCTTCCCGTCACCATATCGTCACTGGCATTAATGAACCAGAAAAGTCCTCTTCCGTAAAACTCACTGTCCGCGAGTGGCCTGTACATGGCATTTGCTCCTGTAATCAGATCATTCTCGGTCTTCCAGAAGCTAGCTTCCGTAGGCGTACCTTCCGGCTGAACGTCAAGCTCCCCTGTACATGAAAGAAGCATTACTGAGATTCCCGACACTAAAAATATTTTATTAAAAAAATTCATTGTTTTCTTTTTTGATGGTTAAAATTATAATCCTACTTCTACCCCGAAAATGAACGAACGTGCCTGCGGATATCTTCCGGTATCCACCCCGTAAGAGTTCATCCCGACTTCAGGATCAAATCCTGTATATTTGGTAATGGTAAAAAGGTTATTGGTGGTTACATACACCCTGATCTTATTTACATCCAGCTTTCTGTATAGATCTTTTGGCAGCGAATAACCGATGGTAAGGTTTTTAAGCCTCAGATAAGATCCGTCCTCCACGTAGAAATCCGAAACTTTGGAATAATTTCCGCTTGGGTCACCCTGTACCAGTCTCGGAATATTGGTATTGGTATTTTCCGGTGTCCAGGCATTCAGGATATCCCGGTCCATATTGTAATTCTGTCCTGTTCCGCCGGGATTTAAAGAGATAAATTTAAATCCGTTGAATATTTTATTTCCGTATACTCCCTGGAAGAACAGATTAAGATCGAAATTTTTCCATGTCATGTTATAAGAGAATCCGTAAGAGAATTTAGGATACGGGCTTCCGAGATTTACAAAATCACTGTTGCTGAGAACGCCTGTATTTCCATCTTTTTTCAGGAATTTAATATCTCCCGGTTTGGCATTGGGCTGGATCAGATTACCGTTGGCATCCTTGTAATTGTTAATCTCTTCCTGAGACTGGAAGATTCCTCCCGTCCGGTAGCCGTAAAACGAATATAACGGATCACCGACTTTTACCCTTGTAGGTTTTAAAACTCCTCTTACTCCGTTATCATTAATAAAGATCTCATCCACACCGGCCAGCTGTTTTACCGTATTTTTTAGCTGACTGAATACGGCTCCAACCGAGTAGGTAAAATCCTCTGTGCTTTTACCGGTGTAATTGATCCCCAACTCATATCCTTTATCCTGGAATAATCCCGCATTTACGTATTGATTGTAATAGGTGGAAGTACTTGGAAGACTGACGTTAAAGATCTGATCCTTGGAATTTTTCACAAAATAGTCGAACTGAACAGATAGGCTGTTGTGCAGGAATGAAGCATCAACACCGAAATCGGTTTGCTCTGATTTTCCCCATTTCAAATTCGGATTAGGACGCGTTGTAGTATAGTAAGCAATATTCTGAGAAGGATCCTGTCCGAAAATCACGTTATTATACCTTGTCATCAACGGGTTTACCGCCTGAGGGGAAATTCCGCCAAGATTCCCTAAAATACCATAGCTTCCCCTGAATTTCAGGTTGGAAAGCCAGCTGATATCCTTCATGAAATTTTCTTTGGATACGACCCATGCTCCGGAGAGCGCATAATAATTGGCAAAACGGTTTTGTTCTGCCACCAGTGAAGAACCATCCCGGCGTCCTAAGACACTAACAATATATCTGCCTGCATAATCATAATTGATCCTGGCCAGATAAGAGATTAGGGTCTGCTTGAACCGGTAGCTGGAAACATCTTTATTGGTATCTGCGGCGTTTTGCAGGTATTGAAAAGTAGCTGCCTCGCTTCTGAAATCGTAAGCTCTCGCCATAAAACCTTCGTCGATCGTTTTCTGGAAAGTAAATCCTCCGAGAAAATCGAAGCTATGTTTACCCGAAGAAAATTTATAGGTAAGAAGCTGCTCGGCAAGGGCCGTAGAAGAATTATTGGACTGATATTCCAAATTATTGGTATCGAATATTTTTCCGACTTCCAGCACTCTCGATGTAAAATTCTTGACATCCCCTAACCGGAAAGTCTGTGAAAAGTTGGAACGAAATTTCAGATCCTTTGCCAGCGTGATCTCTGCATACGGATTGATAAGGATTTCATGCGTAGGATTTTTTATATTGATCCTTTGCAGATAAGCCACCGGATTGATAACGTCCCCGTAACCACCGGCCACATCAACAGGTAATCCCGAATACGCTCCCGAAGGGGTATATACTGAAACATTCGGCGGATAATACATTGCGGCCACCAAAGCGCCCGTATATGCACTTCTGGTATCGGCAGAATTTCCGTCGGAGTAATTGTAATACATATTTTCCCCGATGGTAAGCCAGTCTTTCACTTTATGCTCAGAATTTACCCTGAAATTGTATCTTTTTGCCTGGGTATTCAATAAAATCCCTTCAAGACTCCGGTGGTTCATTCCCACGAAATACCTGGATTTTTCGTTTCCGCCGCTTATGTTTACATTATATTCCTGAATGGCTCCCGTACGGAAAATCTCTTTCATCCAGTCGGTTCTGGTAATTCTTCCGTCCGGATACAGGTTAGGATTAAAAGCGATCGGTAAACTATTCAGTTTTCCTGCATTCTCATAGGCTTTATACATCACATCCTGAAATTCGGCAGCGTTCAGGGCTTCTTTTATTCTCCAGGCCTGGTTCAGCCCGTACTTCACATCAAAATCAACGGAGAGTGCACCTTTCTTTCCTTTTTTAGTGGTGATCAGGATAACACCTCCGGAGGATCTTGCTCCATAAATAGCGGCAGAAGCGTCTTTAAGTACAGAAATATCCTGAATATCATTCGGATTAACAGATGGCGTACCGTTGAAAACAACACCATCCACCACATAAAGCGGCGTTTCACCATTGATTCCTCCCAGACCGCGGATATTTACTTTAGGCGTACCGTTCGGATCGCCGCCTTCGTTTACGACCGTTACACCGGCTGCTTTTCCCTGAAGTACTTCCCCGACGCCGGATAATGACCTGGACATAAGTTTATCCAGTGAAGCTTCCGTTACCGCTCCGGATACCTTGCTTTTTTTCTGGGTGCCGTAGCCTACCATGACCAATTCGTCAAGCGTTTTTCCTTTTAAGCTGTCTTTTTTCTGAGCAAAGAACAATGGTGAAGCTGTTATTGCACCAATAAGTAATACCCGTCCTGTAAAATAGTTTACTGAAACCGGGATTTTAAATACATTCATAAATCCTTGATTTAACCTGGCGCAAAATTAGCCTACCACACATCAGGACTTTATTAAGTTATTATTGTTCTTTTATGAACTAATTTTTTTATTTTTAAAAACCCTGTTTTCAGATTCGGAAGAAAAATGCTTAAATGTTTAATCCAATTTAATAAGAAATCTTTCCATTGTTAAATTTTACAATTCAAATATGCAGTATGTTAAACGTATTTTAAGTTTAAAACCCGACCATAAAAGTAGACTTATTTATTTTCTTTACTTTCGCTTCATATCCTTTAACGGATAGCAAAGAAATTTTGGTTCCATTTATTTTCTTTGAGTGGGATATAGATAATTTAAAAACTGAAGACGATAAATAGGTTTCTTTTGTCTAAAAATGAATAATTTTAGGTCCTGAAAAATCTTTAAAAGCCTTTAATCAAATAAATACTTAAATTATTCATGTCAAAAACAATCATCATCACAGGAACTTCATCGGGAATCGGCTTTGTACTGGCTGAATATTTTGGTAAGAAAGGCCATAAAGTGTACGGGCTGAGCAGAAAGCACACCGAAAGCCTGCATTTCAGATCCATTCCGACGGATGTTACAGATAACGATGCCGTACAGCACGCGGTTGCCGAAGTGTTGAAAACGGAAACCAGGATCGACGTACTGATCAACAATGCCGGAATGGGGATGGTAGGTGCCGTGGAAGATTCTTCAAAAGAGGACATCCTGAAGCTTTTCAACCTAAACCTGGTAGGTGCCGTACAGATGATGAGTGCCGTGATGCCGAAAATGCGGGAAAATCAATTCGGACAGATCATCAATGTTTCCAGTATCGGCAGCGAAATGGGATTACCGTTCCGGGGATTTTATTCGGCTTCAAAATCGGCACTGGATAAGGTAACGGAAGCGATGAGGTATGAAGTTTATCCCTGGAATATCCATGTATGCTCGCTTCACCTGGGCGACATCAAAACCAATATTGCAGAAAACCGGGTACGCACGAAAGTTTCGGAACCCTATAAAAATGTTTTCGACAAAGTATATGCATTGATGAATTCGCATGTCGGCAACGGCACAGAACCACTGGAAGTAGCTGAATATGTAGATCAGCTTCTTGCTAAAAACAAATGGAAAGCACATTATTACTTTGGAAAATTCGGGCAGAAAATCGGGGTTCCATTAAAATGGATCCTGCCACAGGGAACATATGAGAATTTGATGAAGAAATATAATAAATTAGCTTAGTTTGAGTTATTAAAACACATTTATTTTAAAAATTAACAGATCCTGAACCGTAAAGATTGATTTCAGAAGTCGAGAAAGATTTCTTTTAATAAGATCATGACTTTAATGATTTAGAAAAATCAGAATTGAAAGTATTCCTGAAAATATTTTTTGTCCTCTCTTGCATCTTCATCCAGGCGCAGAAGAAGCCTTATTTCCTGATCGATTCGGAAACGAAAGTCAAAAAGAAGGTAAAGGATTCCGCTTCGGCCGTGAAATTCCTTGATTCGCTGGCACAGACCAATTATTTTTTTACCCAGCTGAAAGAAGTGCGTAAAAAAGGAGACAGTACGGAAATTATTTATGATAAAGGAAAGAACTTTAACCAGACCTACGTCAGCCTTTCGGATTCTATCGTACAGAAAACAAAGATCCGGAAAGAATTTTTCACGAAAAATTTAGATTCTACCAAAAAAAGCATCAATAAAGCCTACATCAATGACGGTTTCGCCTTCAGCAGGATCAAATCCAAATATAAAGGCCAGAAAAACGGTTATCCGATTGTAGAGCTGGACATTAATAAAAACAACAAAAGAACAATTGACGGCTTTGTCGTAAAAGGTTATACCAGCGTTCCGAAGAGATTCATCAAAAACCTGAAAAAGGAATTCAAAGGAAAGACGTACGATGACAAAAACCTGATTGCGATCAATAAAAGCTTTCAGAGCCACCAGTTTGTCAGCCTGGAACGTCCTCCGCAAACCCTGTTTACCAAAGATTCCACGAGCATCTATCTTTTCATGGAGAAGAAAAAAACAAACAGCTTCGACGGGGTGATCGGCTTCGGAAACGACAAAACCGACAAATTTACGTTAAACGGTACCCTGAACGTAAACTTCAGAAACATTTTCAACGGCTTTGAAACGGTAAACCTTTACTGGCAGCGGAATCCCGATAAAGGTCAGACATTCGACCTGCAGACGGATATCCCCTATCTTTTCAAATCCAATGTCGGCCTGAACATGAAGGTGAATATTTTCCGCCAGGATTCTACCTTTGCCAATGTAAAAGCACTTCCTGCTTTTTATTACCATATCAATTCACGCAATAAGATCGGTCTGAGAGGCACTTTTGAAAGTTCCAGCATTATCGATACGCTGTATGTACAGGGGAAAGATTATAATAAAAAGGGAATAGGAATATGGTTTGAAATGGTAGAACCTACGGATATCGACCTTTTTCTTTACAAAACGAAAATCAACGGCGGTTACGATTATCTGACGACTACCTATACCAAAGACAATATAACAGCTCCACAGAATCAGTTTTACTTTTTTGGGGAACACAATTACCACATCAACGGCAATCATTTCCTGAACATTAAGGCAGAAGGAGCGATGATGGATTCGAAAATCGATTTTTCGGCGAATGAACTCTACCGCTTCGGCGGCTGGAACTCGATGCGGGGCTTCAATGAAAATTCCCTTGCTGCTGATTTCTATTATTATGGCAGTCTGGAATACCGGTATCTCATTGGCAGCCAGGCTTTCTTCGATGTGTTCGGGCAGTACGGACAGCTCAACAATAAATCCTTAAATGTTAAGCCTAAGCTTTACAGTGTCGGTCTCGGATTCAATTTCTTTATTCCGATCGGGCTGATGAGTTTCCAGCTTTCGAATGGAAACGAGTTCGGGAACCCTTTTAAATTCAATGATATCAAAATCCACTGGGGAATTTTGAGCCGGTTTTAACGGAACGGAGATGCCCCTGCTTCTTATTACTTTTTATTGCTAAAAATAACAGGTAAAAACCCAAAAAATCCGATTTTATTTCTATATAATGGTAGTCGAGTCAATTAAAAGAATATTTTAAAATCTTACACCATGTTGTGAAAAATATTTAATCAAGTGATTTAAGTCATAAATTCATGATCCGGTTTAGTATTAATATTAATAAAATTTAAGGCCTGTCTATGTCCCTAATTAATTGATAACGAAACATTCATGAAAATTAAATGTTAAAAAATTTTTATGGAATGCTAAATTTTACTAATTTCATATGACTAAATATTTCACCATGAAAAGATTTAAATTCACTTTAGCTTTGTCTTTTGCTGCGTTTACCATTTCTACAGGTCTTAACGCACAAGACACCAACACAGATAATCATACGATTACCATTTCAGTCCCGGAAGTCGCGCTGGTAGACATCGAACCGGCTGCCACTAAAAACATTACCCTGGGGTTCACAGCACCCACGGAAGCCGGTAACCCGATAGTGGCAAATGCAGCCAACAATACCCTCTGGCTCAATTACTCCTCCATTAAATCTGTTGCCGACCCTACCCGTAATGTCTCCGTAAAATTAAATGCCGTTATTCCGGGAATCGATATCCGTGTAACGGCAGCAGCAGCCACCGGTGCAGGAGGCGGGACCTTAGGAACTCCGGCCGCCCAGCTTACTTTAAGTGCTGCAGACCAAACCATTATTTCAGGGATCGGAAGTGCCTACACGGGAAATGGCGCCAATAACGGACATAATCTTACCTACTCTCTGGCGCCCGGAAGCGGTCCCGGCGGTGTTGCCGTGTATGCCGATCTTCAGGCTACTGCAACTACAGTTGCTACCGTTACTTATACCATTTCAGACAACTAATCATTCCACGATTTCAGGATGAAATTCGGAAGAAGCATACGAATGCCTCTTTCAAAACTTGTACTGACTACCATTTAAACCCAAACTTTACATGAATATGATAAAGCATATATTGCTATTTCTGATTTTCTTTTTTCAGTTTTGTTTTTTACGGGCAGGAATTGTCGTTCTCAACGGGCTTTCCCATACCCACAAAGTGGAAAACGGAAAAGTATACCGAGGGAAAGTAGCCCTAGAAAACAACGGTAAACAGCCTCAGAATGTAAAGCTTTTCCTTCAGGATGTAAGTTATCAGGCTGACGGTACCATTCAGTATTCGGTTCCGGAAAGTAATATCAGGACAAATGCCGGCTGGATCAGGATAAATACAAATCTCATAAATCTTAAAGCGAAAGAAAAAACGGAGATCTTTTACGAAATTACCATTCCTGATAAAGTTTTTGCCCCCGGAAGCTATTGGAGTGTCATTATGGTAGAACCTGTAGAAGATATCAAGCCGGACGAGAATATACAGGGCGTGAGCATTACCTCGGTAATACGGTATGCAGTTCAGATAATCACAGATCTGGAAACTGAAAAGGCAAAACCGGAACTTAAATTTGAGGGGGTGAAAATGGACAAAGAAAATGGAAAAACATTTCTGAAGATAGCCGTTGCCAATAAAGGAAATCTCTACTGTAAACCAACGGTAACCGTTGAAATTTATAATAAAACCAGCGGACAAAAAGCAGGAACATTTTCCAGCCAAGCCATGGGCCTATTGCCGCAGACTTCAAAATTATTCCTTCTGAATCTCGAAAAAACACCCGCATCAAAGTACAATGCTGTTCTCATTGCTACCGATGAAGACGAAAATGTATTCGCCATTAATGTGGAACTGGAAGTAAAGGATGATTAAAAACTGTATAATATATCTATTTGTATTTTTTCCCGTAATCATCTTTTCACAAAAAAAAGATTCTGTCGATAAGAAAGATGATCTGCAACCGGGAACAACTACTTCCATTTCATTTACCATAGAAAATGCGGATCCCGAAAATAAAGTTTATGATCTGCAGGTGGGTACCTCAAGCCCGTTCATCGTTCCGGTAATTACAAGCGGATCCTTAGAAATTACGGGTTCTGGAAAGAATGTTTATATCACTCCGTTAAAAATAGCTTCCGAAACACCCCAGGGCCGTTACTCGGTAATTTTAAAAGGTACGGAAAAAACTACCGGTGAAAAGTTTCTCCGGCATACTCAGTTTACGGTTTCCAGTAAAAGACAAATCGTATTAATTGCTTTGAGTACTCCCGAATTTGTAAAAGCCGGTGAAACCATATCATCTACTTTTCTTTTAAAAAATAACGGAAATGTAACTGAAAATCTTGTCCTAGAAAGTAAAAACGCCGTTATCGACCGGAGTACGACTTTGATTTTACAGGGAGGAGAAGAAAAAATAATCACCGTAATGAAGAATACCCATAAGGATCTCGGTAAAAATGAGTTCCAGAATGTAAATCTTTCGGTATACAATGCAAACAATCCAAAAGAGATTTACAACGCATACAGCAGCATCAAGGTTATTGCCGTGAATCCTGTGGAGGATGATATTTTCCATCGGTTGCCTGTAGCTGCTTCAGTGTCTTTTATCAGCATGCAGAACCGCGGGGAATACCGTGACGGTTTTCAGGGTGAAATATATAGCAGGGGAAGTATTGATAAAGAACACAAACATCTTCTGGAATTTCGTGCCGTGACTAAAAATCCCACAGAATTCAATTCCTTTACTCCTTATGAAGAATATTTCGTGAATTATAAACAGAATAACTTCTTTGTGCATCTCGGAGATAAAAATTATTCATCTTCATTTTTAACGGAGTATGCCAGGTATGGACGTGGAGCAGAAATCCGGATGGACACTAAAAAAGTCAGCATCGGCGGATTCTATAATCATCCACGGTTTTTCAGGGATATCAAAGATGAATTCAATGTTTATTCAAAATATAAAATTGCTAAGGAATCCGAAATAACTGCCGGTTACCTGTACAAGATTCCGAGGCGAGAAAATACAGGGGTAAGTTTTTCAACCTTCAGGTTAGATTCAGATGCGCACCTGCCGTATGTTATGGGAAAATTTAAACTTACTAAAAATATAGAAGTTTCCGGGGAAGTTTCTTACAGCAAAACCGATAAGACGACTGGAAATGCTATGATGGCTCAGACGATTTTTAATTTCAGTAAAATCAGCGGTAATATGATGTATATGCGAACCAGCCCGGAATATGCAGGATATTTTAATAATACGGATACTTTTAACGGAAATCTACAATATCAGGTTTTTAAGAAAATCAGTATCATGGTCAATTACGTCCAGGATGCCAAAAACTTTCAGCGGGATACTTTATTTCTGGCTGCACCTTACCGGAAATACCTTCAGTACGGAATACAGTACCGGTATTCAAAAAAGGGTTCGCTTATACTGTACAATGGATTCCAGCGGTACGAAGACCGTCTGATGCCCAAGGAGTTTGATTATAAAGAACAATTTTTCAGGCTGAGCCTCGATCAGCAATTGGGAATTTTCCAGGTCAACCTGCAGGGCCAGTTCGGCAAAACGGATAATTATCTTCTGGGATTTTCCGGAAATTCCGGTTTTTATACAGTAAATATCAGTTTCGAGAAATTGAGAACGTCATTTAATCTGTATGGAAGCTATGCCGTTACTTCGCGTTATCAGATGCCGAACCAAAAACAGATTTACTACGGAGCAAGAATATTGAGCCGTTTTTCGGATAAAACCAATTTCAGCATTTTCTATCAGAACAATTATATGCCTGAAGAATATTTTGCAGACCGGAATCTTTTTGAACTTCTTTTTCATCAGCAGATTTTTCCCGGCCATGAATTTGATCTTTCAGGAAGATATACCTTGCAGCGGGGTGAATTGGGAAACAAAGATTTTATTTTTTCCATGCGCTATACGCTGCGTTTAAATGTACCCACTCAGAAAAAAGCAGAATATACCAGCCTCCATGGAAATATCAGCAATTTAGGTGTTAAAAAAGTGGAAGGCATCCGGCTTATGCTGGGAAACCATTTATCGGTAACAGATCAGCATGGAAATTTCGTCTTTAAGAATGTGGTTCCCGGTGAGTATGTCTTAGAAATTGACAGATCTACAACAAATATTAATGATATTGCCAGTGTTAATATTCCGGCTTCAATTCATTTAACCGATAAAGAGAATACTTTCAACTTCGGACTAACTGAAGCAGCAATAATTCACGGAACCATCGATTATTCTGAAACAGGTCATTCAGGCTTTATCCGTCTTCCGGTTGAAAAAAAGAAAAAAGAGAACCTTATTGTGGAAATATCAGATGGAGAACACACTTACCGGAAAATGGCAGTTTTGGGAGAAACATTTGATTTTACGTATCTGCGGCCCGGCGAATGGAAAGTAAAAATTTACCGCAATGGGCTTGATAAAAAGTATAAAATTCCTATTGAGCAGTTTGAGCTTCATCTTAAACCATCGGAAATTAGAAAAATTACGTTCAATGTGATAAAACAACAGAACGACGTGAAGTATCAACAGGAGTCCATCCGGGTAAGTTATAATGAAAACAAAAAACAGCAATAAGCATGATAAAATTTATATTTCTTATCAGTTTATTCCTTTCCTGCAGTTTATTTTCGCAGACAACTGGGAGCAGAACGGTTACCGTAACCTTACCGGTCGTAACATTGATGGACGTAGAACCCGCAGGGACAATTACCTTCAATTATACAGCCCCTACCGAAGCGGGAAATGCCTTAGTTCTTCCCACCTCAAATATAACAAAATGGATCAATTACACCTCTGCCATTACAACTGCAGGTGTTACAAGGAGAATTACAGCCTCCATCAGCCAGATTATCCCGGGAACCGATATCAGAATTCAGGCAGCTGCCGCTTCCGGATCCGGTGGTGGAACTTTGGGGATCTCTTCCGGGCAGATTATATTAACAACTACGGCACAAACCATTATCAGCGGCATAGGCGGAGCATTTACAGGAAACGGAGCAAATAACGGCCATCAGCTGACAATTTCTCTGGCTACAAATTCATATACCAATCTGGCAGCGAGATCCAATACCCCTATCGTGATAACCTATACCATAACCGAATAATCAAAATGAAATTTCTCCAAATACATGTAAAGCAATATATAATGCTTACTCTTTTACTGATATTTCCAACATTGAAATCACAAAGAACCTTAACGGTTAGCGGAACGAACTGGACTGTAAATATTCCTTCTATTACAGAAGCCGGAACCAACTATATCGGAACCTATGAAAGTGCTCCCGATGAGATCCTGCTGAATGCGACGGTTCCTCTACTTTTAGCAAGTGGAAAGGTATCGATGCATTACGAAGTGAATCCCATCTGGAATTCCAGCCTTATCTTAAATGCCCGAAGAACAGGTAACGGAACAACATCGTGCTTGGCCTGTAATATTACCGGTGGAACAACATATACAAATGTTCCCTTAAATACCGATATTGAATTATTCAGAATCACAGCCGTTGTTGCACTGGCTTCCTATAGCAACATTCCGATACAGTTGCAACTGACGGGTGTCTCGGTAACCATTCCCGTTGCCACATACAGCAGTCGTATTGTTTTTACGATAAGTGCACTATAAATATGAGCAATGAGTAAAATTACGGTTCTCTTACTTATGTTTAAACTGTTAACTAGTAAGAATCGGAGTCAATATAGGATTGATTATCCTGGGGAAAAAATGGACAATGGGTAACAGGCCACCCCTTACGGGGTTTAATAAAACAAATGATTATAAGCTATTAACAGGTAGCTCCTGTGGAACCTTCAGCCTTGCCCTGGTTTCCTGCTTCTCGAAGGTATC